>JAZSPS010000026.1:0-29263 GCA_045537595.1 Eubacteriales bacterium | reverse complement strand
CCTCGTGGATCATCCCCCCTGTATACGCTCCGTCGCCTACCACAGCAATTGTATACGCGTCAGAATGATTTAATTTATCGGATATGGCAAATCCCAATGCGGCGGAAAGAGACGTGGAGCTATGACCCGCGCCAAAGCAATCATGAACACTTTCAAATCGGTTTGTAAAGCCGCTTAATCCCCCCGATTGACGAATGGTATCCATTTGAGCGTATCTGCCGGTCAACATTTTATGAACATAGCTCTGGTGTCCCACATCAAAAATCACATGATCATGCGGCGTACTGAATACTCGGTGTAGCGCCATAGTAAGCTCAACCACGCCCAAATTCGATGCTAAATGTCCTCCGTATTCCGAGGTAATTCGGATAAGCTCTTGACGAATTTCCTCAGCAAGCAAGGGCATTTTTTCTTTCGGAATTTCCTTAAAATCCTCAGGACTCTGTATAAATTCAAGATAATGATCTGAATGATTCTCTTTGGTCTTCATTCATAACACCCTTTCTATCTTTCTGTAATTTCTGTAATCTAAATTAAAAAATTATAGTCAATACAGTATTATTATAACACATTTTCTTTGTAAATGAAAGAGTTTTTTTATGAAAGATCAGAAAAGATAACAATCTATGATCGTTTTTTACAAATACATGGAAATATGGGTTTTATATGCTGTTTCGTCTTGACAATAATTGGGAAGCGTGATATAATGCAATAAAAAAAGGGAGATTACATATGAGCAATCAAATTATATCGGGAATGGGTTTTCACCACATTGGCTTGAAATGCGCGGATTTTACGAGATCGCAAAAATTTTACCGTGATTTGGGCTTGACCGAAGTTCTTCGTTGGGGAAAGGATGACGGAGAGATCGTCATGTTTGATCTCGGTGATGGTGGACGGATCGAGCTTTTCGCCAATGGAGGAGATGAATATTCCGCAAAGGGAAAATGGATTCATTTTGCCATGGCGGTTGAAGATGTAGACGACGCATATCAAAAAGCACTGGCGGCAGGCGCTCAGCCCTTAACTCCTCCCAAAACAGTTCCTTTAGGCTCCACGCCTATAGATGTTTCCATCCGCGTTGCTTTTGTTAAGGGACCCGACGGCGAAGAGCTGGAATTTTTCAAACAGCTTCCCTGACGCCCTTTACCAGAAAAACCCTCACAGATCATTACGAGCTGTGAGGGTTTTAATATTATGTGCCATACATTAATTCTTATTATATCTGTTATATTTGTTATATCTGACGGTTGCGTTCGATCTCACTTACAAGGTGCTTGCCAACATCGCCCATATAATTGGCTCCGATTTGAACAAATTCATCGTCCATTGTATTCAGAAAGCTGCCTGAAACCTCATATGTGAAGTCTCCGCTGTAATTGATCTCCCCCAATGCTTTTGTAATCTCGCTCCAGTTCATTTTTCCCAAATACGGAAGCCAGTGTAAGTCTCCGATATAATCGTTATCGTGAATATGCAATGCCTTCAATCGGTCATGACCCAGCGCGCGAATAAAATCCTGCGCCTCATCATCCTGCATAGGTAACCCAACATGACCTACATCCAAGCATGCTACCATGTACTCACTGTTCAGAGTATCGATATACCGAACAAATTCCTCTTTTGTATTGCAGGTATCCAATGCAACATATTTTCTGAGAGGATCCCTCTGCCACATATTTTCTACCCCCACACAAACTCCGTATTCACGGCAATACGGAATCAAGCTGCGATAAAACTCCATATTTAATTGAAACAGCTCTTCCTCATGTCCATGATATACCCTATGATGTAAGGGGTGTATTACAGAAACCTTTGCCCCAAATATTCCCGATATTTCCAAAGAACGTACCAAGCGCGGGAATATGACCGTACGATAATGCTCCTCGTCATCCCAATGAGAAAAAGTAAACGGCGCATGAGTTTGATTGATTGTCATTCCTGCCGATTCTACCTTTTTTCTGATCTCCGCGGAAAGATCGCGATAATCCTCTCCGTTTAACATCGCGTCATTTTTAACCAAATCCTCTAAGCTATAATCAACCGATGTAAACCCTGCCTGTTTGTATATTTCAAGGCAACGCTCCAAATCATACCTTTTCATAAGGTTTGCGATATTAATAGATAATTCCATAACGTTTCTCCTTATTTATTATATTTTTAAACAAAAAATACGAGCACCGATAAAACCGAAGCAATCACCACCACATAAGAAGGCATCTTGGGAATACACGACAAAAAAATCGCGACAGCGGCGCCAATCGTCCCCACATACCACCGTGATTCATCAAGAGCAAAAACACCGGGAAAGACCAGAGCCGCCATCGCTGTATAAGGAATCAGCCGAAGAAACCGTTCTGTATAGCGATTCAAGCGGATCTTATCGACCACAAACGCGGGTAAAACTCTGGGCAAAAAAGTTACAACGGCCATGCCTAAAATCAAAAGCCAAAGATTCATACGCAAGATCCCCCGTTTTCCATGTCCGCCCGAATATTACCGTTTCCTCTCTCCATAAAATATGCCCCTGCGGCGGCACCGATCAAGGTAGCGCAAATAATCGCCCAGCTACTCTCCATAAAAAGTCCAAACAAAATATTCAACAAAACCGTCAGGAGTACTGTAAAAAATAATTTCCAATCTCTCTTTATATCGGGAACAATCAACGCCAAAAACAACGCATACAGCGCCACACCAAAGCTTTTTGCCAAACTTTGGGGAAGCAAATTTGACGCGAAAACTCCGATTAACGCGCCCAACACCCATGAAAGATAGGAAACCGTGATTAGCCCCAGCATAAAGTATTCATCACAACGCTCCTCCTCTTCCGTTGTAAAGAGCGCAAAGGTTTCATCGGTAATTCCAAAACCCGAAATCAGCCGTAGCAATATATTTTTACAACGCAGACGGTTAAACACGCAAGTGCTCATAATAATATGTCGTAAATTCAAAACGAAGGTTGCCATTATGATGGAAACAGCACTCGCCCCATCCGCTAACATTTGTGTTGCCATAATTTGACTGGCGCCCGCAAAAACGCAAGCAGACATTCCAATGGTTTCCCCAATATTTAATCCCGCCCCGATTGCCATAATCGCATATGTAATGGCGATCGGCAAAAAACCGATTAAAACGGGAATTGCCTTTTTCATACCGTATAAATAACTTTTCATCTTCCTGTTTTTCATATTAATAAATTTCTTTCCACTTTCTTGATCTCAATCTTGATCTCAATTTTTACGTGTCATAGCGAAGCGGATTTTTTTCTCTTGCTTTTACAAAAAAATCTTGTAAAAGCATTCTGCATTCCTCTTCACAAACGCCTCCCTTCAGCGAAAACGCGTGATTAAATGGATACGAATTAAAATTCAACACACTGCCGCAGCACCCCGCCGCGGGATCTTTTAACCCATACACCACACGACGGATACGTGAATTAATCAACGCGCCCGCGCACATGGGGCACGGCTCTAAGGTAACATAAAGAGTGCAATCGCTTAGCCGCCATGTGTCCAGTATCTTACATGCCTCTTCTATGGCAAGCACTTCCGCATGCGCGGTTGCCATCTTTTGCGTTTCCCGAAGATTGTAAGCACCGCAAAGAACTTCCCCATCCTTTACAATGACAGCTCCTACAGGAATTTCTCCCGCAAGGGATGCCTGCTTGGCAAGTAAAATCGCCTTTTGCATATAAAATTCATCTTGGATCAGAAAATTATCATTCATATATTATTTAGTACCTCTGATAAAATTAAAAGAAGGCTTGTCAGCAGCATATATCCACTTGATATCACAATAAAGGTAATCATGCCCGGAGAAAAGAAATTTTTCATCTTTTTCTCCGGTGTCAAAGGGATTTTTTCGTAATCCATGCTTGGCTCAAGGATCCTACCAAAGCTACCGTGATCCTCTGCTTTCTTGCGCTTAAAATAGAAAAGCAACAGAAAAATAACCGACATCGTACCAATCAGCATAACCGCAGCTTCTATAATGCTCACTACACGGGATCCCATTTCATAGTCAGGATGATACATTAGAATTTCTTGCACAACACTGATAAGATTGTTGAAAAAGTGGATCAGCATTACATTGTAGATCGACTTTGTTCGTGCATAAACACACCCCAGCACGATTCCCATCAAGGTTGTATAAAGAAACTGAAAAATATTCCCATGCATCAAACCAAACAACAACGCGCTTCCGATAATGGCGGTTGACCGTCCGTAAGGCATTAAATTCGTTAAAATGACACCTCTGAACAGTATTTCTTCACAAATCGCGGGAACCACGGCGGTTGAAAGACACATTAAAATTATTTGAGTGACAGAATCAATCGGTTCCGCGGCATTTAAATTTACATTGGAAAAAGGAACCATATATGAAACAAGCATACTGTTTAAATACGCTGCCGCAAAATTCAACGCGATAGCTGCCGCGATAATCATCGGAGAGACCAAAGGAACCTGTCCAAAGGTCAAAGTCGGTTGATACAGCTTGTTTCTATTCAATATTTGGCTTAATATTTTGGCGGGAAGCAAAAACGAAAGCAAATATGCGATCATATATAGAATTTCGCCAAAAGCATATGCAACATTGTCTGTCAGAAAAACTTCCAAAAAGGAGGAGAAAAATACGGCGATCAAGCTAAAAACATTTATAAATATTAACTGAAGGATCATGGTTAATCCAATGTATCCTGTCAATCTCTTAAAATCGGAATCATTTTGTGATGTAGAACGTGGTTTAATATTTTGTTGATAATGTGACATAAATTTGCCCTTTGTATATATGAATTAACTTTTAGGTTTTCTTGGAAAGCGTGATAACAGAAAGCATGCTTCCGCGGATACCGCCGGAATAACGGTGTGAATAAAATTCCTCCGGATGACAGAAGGTACACTCCGTTGATACATCTATACGGTCTTTCGTAACACCGCTTTGCATCAAAAGCTCATAATTAACGGCTTTCAAGTCAGCCTTCCAATACCCTTTCTTTTCTTTTATGTCTTTTATAGGACGGATATATTTGTCGCAAAGAGCTTTTCCCGCTATTTTCTCAAATTCAATACAAAAATCTTCCCGAACCTCATAACAGCACGCTCCGATTGACGGTCCGATGGCGGCTATGATAGATTCACGTTTAGCCCCCAATTCTACCATTTTCTCAACCCCTACCGAAACGATCCCCGCAGCGGTTCCCCGCCATCCAGCATGCAAAGCGGCGATCATTCCGTAACAGGAATCTCCATAAGGAGGCGCGTATAAAAGAACAGGAACGCAATCGGCGGTACGAACCCCCAAGGTTATTCCCATCGAATCGGCAACATATCCGTCACATTTCCATCGTTCGGGTTTATAAAAGCCTTCTCCCGCGTTGTCCTTAGTGACATACCGCACATCCGAAGAATGAATCTGAGAAACGGAAATACAAGAGCAAGGATCAACCCCCAATGCCTCGAAAAAAAGAGAAAGATTTTGATAAACCGTTTCTTCCGAATCCCCTCGATTGAAGCCAAGGTTTAAGGATGCGGTATGGGGCAAGCCGCTGACACCGCCCAATCGCGTGGAAAAACCGTGTACGCATGGAATCAGGGGGGAACAATAATAAACCACTCCGTTAGACGAAATCACGCGTTTCACCGTTCATTCTCCTTTTGTTTAAATTTGTTTAAAATGGAAAATTGTTTAAAAGTGTTCGTATATTTTTACAAAGCTTTCGTAATCAATATATTACCAAAACTGAACCAGCTCCGCTACCCTGTTAAACAAGTATGGATTTCTGTAAAAAATCTCTACACTGTATTTTGCGAAAATACACATAAAGCAATAAACTCCGCTGGAAAATAAAGCAAAACGAACAAAAGAATGAATCCATTTTCTTTGAGATCCTAAGGTTTGTTCATAAAGGAAAAATACGAGAATTACAGCGGACAGACAAGCAAGAAACGAAAAATCACTTACATATCTTTGCAACAGTCCGGCGCCTTGCGCGTCAAAAATACCAATAACAAAGGACACGATCAGCGGAACCAAACAAAGCGCGAAAATTTTATTTTTCTGCAGCTCTCTCCATTTGGAAGGAAGCAATATCAAAATCCAAAGCAAAGGAATTACCGCAAAAATACCGCCAAACATTGGCTCGGTAATGGTCCTTCCCAAATAGTTATTTTCAATCGATACAGATTGCAGAAAAGGAAAGTCGGCTGTAATATTGGGAAACTGGAAGAAATATGTGAAAATGGAAAGCCCTACCCGTTCCACACGAAAGCCTCTTCCTGTCATATCGTTGGTTGTCAAATTGTAATTGGCACCAAAATCAAAGGGAGATCCAAACCGAGCGGCATTGTACCACATAATTCCTGCCGCGATCAAAATATACGGCAGGCAAATGGCGATACTGCTCTTCCATCCTTTTTTAGAAAACAGAGATCTGTCTTTAAAAACGGATGTCCAAAAAATAACAAATGCCATTCCCGAAGCCAGCAGCAGTTGAGGACGGCAGCCCGCTACCAACGCCATACACAAGGATCCCAAGCCTGCGTATATCGGATGGATTCGCCCCTCTCCCGTATCGGATCTCATCCAAAAATATAATCCAAACAAAGTAAACGTAACACCGGATAAAATAGGGATCGAATAAAAGTCAGGACGCTTGGCTATAAATACAGCTCCTGCCGCGTTAACAAAAATCAGCGACACAATCAAATAGGACAAATACGGTATTCGCCGCATTCGAAAATATTTTTTTATGATTTGTCCGATCAGCAGAAACGCTCCCAATACAAAGAAACACAAAAAAATTTGTATTGCCGCCACATTCGGAAGATCCATACCTGTTATGAAACGAAAAGGCAGATATAATAGCAAGACCGGAACGACCCCAAAATAGACATAGTACCGCCCCTCAAAATACGCGGCATCCCAATAATAGGTAGAATCATGTATTTTCGCTTGCTGAGCACGTTCGGTATAATCATACGGATTCTCCATCTCCGCCAAAAATTCGGGAGGCTCTTGATCCAAATACAACTGTCCGTCTAAAAAGGCTTCAGCCAACTCTTGATACTGCGCTGTATGCCTACTGGGATTTCCTGAAAAGATCGGATTAAGAACCGTGATCAACAGCAATATCGTAATCTCCAAAGCAATAACTCCTGCCGTGATCAGCTTCTGCTTGGAGGAATCGTTAAATAAATAAGAATACATCTTACCGGAAGGCCGAAGCAATATAAACAGAAAGATCAGCAATGCCACTATGGCGACTCGAAGATATTCGAACCGAAAGGGCTGTGAAACATTGAGGCGTATTCCGTTAATCTGATAAGTTTCCGCATAATCCGAGAAAAGTGTCAGGCGAATACGATCACTGTTTCCGCTGGTAACGAGATACATATATTTTGTGGATTCCACCTCTGCCATCAGTGTTTGTGTCGGTAAATCCAAATAATTTTTATTTGAATCATCGGTCATGGATATATTAACATAGGAGCTTACGACAGCATCATTCGCGTTTCTCGCGGTAATGTCAACATAGATATTGCGGATCTTGGTATCCAGATCATAAAGATCAATGTAGGCAGAAGCTCCGTTTATAGTATATTCATTTTCGCGTTGTCCCGTTGTGATCCATTTGTTGGATAACAGACAAAGCTCGGTACAGTCTGTTTCCACATAATCATAGCTTTGATAAAAACGGAAATTAAAAACGGTTCCTTCTAAAAAGATCGCGATCAGAAGTGCGGGAATCAGCGCAAGCAAAACAGAGCTTTTTCTTCTGAAGTATCGAATACTCGCGCCCAATATCAACCAGAGCAGCATAGAAATTGCCACAGCCATCAATTTCAGCCATGAAAAGCTCAAAAAAGCGGTAAAATCCATAAAGAGGATTACCAATACTACCAAGGAAAACACTTGACAGAGCAATAAACGGATCCAGAATCCTCCGTTTTTTAATTTATTTTTTATTCCTTTTTGTAAAAAATCAGAATAATCCAACAAGCAAACCGTCATTACAGGCAACAAAAAATAAAGTAAGAACATAACCCTCACCACGCAAAATTAATACAAAATAATTTTATCATATCTATACAGGTTTGTCAATTAAAAACCCCCTTTTTCAAAATGTTTTTCCAAAATTTATTCTCCTCTGATCTTAGCGCCAAGCTATCTTGATAGACAAGAAAAGAGGGAGACTCGCTTGTTAGCGAGCTCCCACATTTTTTATTTCACAGAAAAATATAAAGAGAAAATAATCGTTTTTGGATTGTCAACGGAAGAATAACAGCTCTTAATTTTCGGATATATACGTTTTTTACTTTCTGTAATAAACGTAATACGCGATAACCGTTCTCACCTCGCCGTTATGCTCGGAATCGGGTCCTGTCAAAACAACACCGTCCTTAGAAAGCAATTCCCATATCTGCAAATCGTCAATTTTACAGCGAAACACAACATCAGCGGATGCATATAGAATCATTTCATCATCCCGAATATTCAAGCCGCCGTTGCGTCCGATCACTTCATCGACGCCGTCCTTTTTTTCTGTAACATAGCGGATATGCCGTCCGTTTACAGACAATGCCATTTCACGACGAAATTTTTTGCTGTCAGGATTTTTGCTTTTTGTTACCTTTTTAAAAAATTTACGAAATAGGGCCATTTACTTCTTCTCCTTTTCGTTTTCATTCTTAAAAATCTTTAAAATCAAAACGGTATTTGGGAATATCACTCCGTTATATTCTTTTTGGCTTAAAAGATCGACAGCCTTATTGCCAAGGGGATACTCTGCCGTTTTATCATCTACATTGGCAATAATGGTAATGCGCTCGCTCTCATTCTCGCGAACATAACACAGCAGTCCGTCTTTAGCATAGTCTACATAAAAATTACCCTTCGTAAATACCTTATGCTCTGATCGGATTCTGCCAAGCTTTCTGTAATATTCTAAAAGGCTTGTATCCTCTTTTCCCCAAGGATACGGTCTGCGGCAAAACGGATCATGATAGCCTTCTAAGCCTGCCTCATCTCCATAGAAAAGCGACGGAACACCGTATACTGTATATTGAATCGCTGCCGCGATCTTAAGTAATGTTATGCCCCGCGCATATTGGGTTTTGGTCAGGCGCTTTGTTGCCAAAGCATCATTACTTTCATCCTGTTTTCTGTCCTTCCCCTCGCCTAAAATCGTTAAAATACGTTCGGTATCGTGCGTTCCGAGAAGATTCATTAAGCTGTCGCAGACAAAGCGAGGATATGTGGCGTAAATTTCTTTCAGGATATCCGCCAAAAATTTCGCATCCTTTTCAAGAATAAATTGGAGAATTCCATTTCGGACAGGATAATTCATTACGCTGTCCAACTGTTTGCCGCCAAAATAACGCCGACGGAGTCCGTATGCTTCCTTTAATGAGGCATTTTCCCATACTTCACCAATAATAATCGCTGTATCATCGGATGCGTTTTTCACAGTGGTTCTCAATTGCTCCAAAAATTCATTGGACAACTCATCCGCCACATCCAACCGCCAGCCTCCGATCCCCATTTTTACATAGGTTTCGGCGACACCGCCTTTTCCCGCAAGGAAATTACGGCAAACCGAGCTGTTAGGATTTAACTTGGGAAGAATATCAATACCCCACCATGTTTCATATTTATTCGGATATTCCTTAAATGAAAACCAATCCCGATAAGGAGATTCGGAATCGCTGTAAGCGCCCTTGCCTCCGTATTCTCCATAGCGGTCAAAGTATCGGCTATTGTCTCCTGTGTGGTTGAATACTCCATCCAAAACGATTTGGATATCAACCTCTTTGGCTTTTTTCAGAAGATGCTCAAACGCTTCCTTGCCGCCAAACATACCGTCGATTTCCAAATAATCTCCCGTATCATACTTATGGTTGGAATACGCGCGAAAAATAGGACTAAGATATAAAATTCCTACGCCAAGGGATTTGAGATACTCCAATTTTTCAGCAATTCCCCACAGGTTTCCGCCAAAAAACATATTATTTGCCAAGGGTTCCCCATTCTTTTTTGCGTATTGCGGAATTCCGTTAAGCCAATCCGAATTGATAATCACATCCTCACGTGTTTGTATTCCCCCTTCACCGCGGTAAAAACGATCCACAAAAATGTGGTACATGATCCTTCCTTTAAACCATTCGGGAACAGCATAGTCTGTCTCATAAATCAAAAGAGCGAATCTTTCTGAGGAATAGGACTTTAAAACAAAGTCAACCTGATTATGGGTAGAAGTAAACAGGGTATCCGCGCCTCTTAAAAACAAAAATTCATAAAAAAACAAGCCCTGTGTTTGATCTCTACACAATTTCTTTGTATCTAAATTCAATGTATATCGGTCAACACCGCCCTCTGTTTTATTAAAGCACAGAGGAAAATCCCGATCAACACCATAGTCGCGACAAATACGCAGAACGACCGCCGAGGCCCCAAGCTGCCTTGGGACATCGACGGTAAAATTCATTTTTTCTCCCAGCGCAAATGCCCCCCGATCGGAGGCATCTGCACCGTTTACATACTTTTTTATTACCGGTATCACCGGTACATTTATTTTTGTAAGCATCAAAACATCCTTATTGGAGTGTATTATTTTTGGGTCATTCTTTTCAGGTTCCAAATATTCTGCGCGTAATCATTAATGGAACGGTCTGCCGCAAAATATCCCGCGGAGGCAATGTTCATCAAAGACATACGATTCCATTTTTGTTTATCCGCATAGTCACTGATCGCTCTCTCACGTGTCATGTGATAGGATTCAAAATCAGCCAAACACATATACGGATCCGCGATACCGGGACCGGAAAGCAAATAGGTCGCGATTTCCGAGAAGGACTCGCCCGCGAAACCGATATTCAGCGCGTTAATGATCTTCTTCAACCGCTCATTATTGGAATAATAATCCGAACAATTATAACCTCTCAGCCAAATATCATCCACTTCATTGCTGGTCAATCCAAAGATATACATATTATCCTTTCCGACCGCATCAAGCATTTCCACATTTGCGCCGTCCAAGGTACCAATGGTCATAGCACCATTGATCATCAATTTCATACAGCCTGTTCCGCTGGCTTCCTTACCTGCCAAGGAGATTTGTTCACTGATTTCCGCCGCGGGAATCAATGCCTCGGCAAGGGTAACCTTGTAATCCTCAAGGAAAATGACCGAAAGCTTTTCGCGAACGACAGGATCATTATCGATCTCTCTGCCAAGACAGTAAATCAGCTTAATAATATTCTTTGCCATATAGTAGCCGGGAGCTGCCTTCGCGCCAAAGAGGAAGGTCTGAGGCTGGAATTCTTTATCGGGATTTTCCTTAATATCCAAATAAAGACCGATAATATTCAACACATTCAAAAGCTGACGCTTATATTCATGCAATCTTTTAATGTGAACATCGAACAAAGAATGAGTATCAATGGCTCTTCCTGTTTTCTTATACAGATAATTGGAGAAAGCGATCTTATTTTCATGCTTAATCCGTCTGACCTCATCCAAAACAGCCTTATCATCGGCAAATTTCGCAAATTCTCTCAGCTCCTCGGGATTGTGGCGATATCCTGTTCCGATGGTGTCATCCAACAGCTTAGCCAGTTGGGGATTTGCGTAACACAGCCAACGACGGTGAGCGATACCGTTTGTCACATTGCAAAAACGCTCAGGGTACATTGCGTAGAAATCTTTAAAAATAGACTTAGTCAAAATATCGGAGTGAAGCTTAGATACACCGTTGATAGAATGACAACCAACCGCGCAAAGATTTGCCATACGGACCTGACCGTAACCGATAATACTCATCTTGGAGATACGGTTCCAGTTGCCGGGGAACGCCTTCCATGCTTCGCGGCAGAAACGCTCATTAATTTCTTTGATGATCATATGGATTCTGGGAAGCTTCAGTCGGAACAGATCCTCGTTCCATGTTTCCAATGCTTCCGGCATAACCGTATGGTTTGTATACGAGCAGATCGCGACAACAGTCTCCCATGCTCTTTCCCAAGAATAGAAATAATCATCGATCAAAATTCTCATCAACTCGGGAATACAGAGGGTGGGGTGAGTATCGTTAATGTGAATCGCAACCTTATCCGCCAAATTGTCCAGAGTACCATACACAGCCATATGATCACGAATAATGCTCTGACAAGATGCCGAAACAAGGAAATACTGTTGCGCTAAGCGAAGCAATTTTCCTTCAATATGATTATCGGAAGGATAAAGAACCTTAGAAATGATCTCTGCGTTGGTGCTTTCTTCCATTGCGCGTGTATACTGACCTTGTGTGAAGAGTCCCATATTAAAGGTATGGGTATCTCTTGCCTTCCAAAGTCGAAGTTGGCTGACCGCTTTACTGTCAGCACCCGAAATCATCATGTCATAAGGAACCGCTTCAATATCCTCGCAATCCTCATAAAGGATTTCCAGATGACCGTCCTTCCAGTTCTCCTTAACACGTCCGCCCATTTTTACATGATAGATACGGTCGGTTCTGGGAACCAGCCATACATCTCCGCCGGGAAGCCAGTTGTCGGGAAGCTCTACTTGCATACCGTCCACGATCATCTGCTTAAAAAATCCGTATTCATAGCAAATGGAAAATCCGGTCGCGGGATAATCCAGAGATGACAAAGAATCCATAAAGCATGCGGCAAGACGTCCAAGACCTCCGTTTCCAAGGCCCGCGTCCGATTCACATTCCAAGATATCTTCCATGTCAAAGCCCATATCCTTCAACACATTTGTGTATGTCTGATCCAATCCTAAATTACACAAATTTGTCTTGAGGGATCGTCCCAATAAGAATTCAACGCACATGTAATATACTCTCTTAGAGCCTGTGGCGTTAACCTCTTGCTTAAAATCTCCCCGTTTCTGTGTTAAAATGTCTTTGATGGTCATAGCCACCGCTTTATACATCTGATTTGGGGAAGCTTCCTTCGGCGTGCAACCGAAATATCGGGACAGCTTCGCTTCAATATTTTCTTTTACGTCTGATTTCTTCAGGTTATTTGTCATTTCTGTTTGTTCCTTTCTAATATGCCATCGGCAGGTAGTAATTTAATTGTTTTTAAATGTATTACAAGGATTGATACATGTCAAGATATTTTAAGGCAGATCCCTTCCACGAGAAATCGATACACATAATACGCTTTACCAAGCGATCACGCTTTTCAGATGTCCTCCACAGCTTAATTGCCGCTTCGGTTCGCTCCGCCAGCTCATCAGAACGGTAATTCGCGAAGGTAAAGCCGTTTCCGTGGATTTCGTCGCCTTCCTCCCAATATCCTTTAATCGAATCATACAAGCCGCCGGTTTCCCGTGTTACGGGAATAGCGCCGTAGCGTGACGCAATCATTTGAGAAAGACCGCAAGGCTCACTCTTGGAAGGCATAAGGAAAATGTCTGTCGCGGCATAAATACGCTTGGACAGATCCCTGTCATATGTGATCAACGCCTTTACCTTTTCGGGGAATGTGTTTTGAAGTTCTCGGAAGAAGGCTTCATATCCGGCTTCCCCCTTACCAAGGATCACCAACTGAACATCCTCGGACCTCATTAAATTATACACCATATCGGTAATCAAGTCAAGTCCTTTGTGCGTTGCCAATCTGGAAATAATTGAGATCATTGGAACATCCAGGCGATTCGGCAATCCAACCTCCGCTTGCAAAGCGGTTTTGTTTTCATATTTATCATAGATTGAATCCGCGCTGTATGTTTTTGATATGACAGGATCCTCTTCCGGATTGTAGTACACATAGTCAATTCCGTTTAGGATTCCGCACAGCTTGTAGGAATTATCACGCAAAATTCCATCCAGACCGTGAGCATACTCATAGCTTTGAATTTCTTGAGCATATCTGGGGCTTACCGTGCTGACCTTGTTTGCGCAAACGATGGCTCCTTTCATCAAATTGATACATCCATCATATTCCACAATAGATCGATCGGCAAAACACAGCTCAAATACGTCTTCCAAAATAAAGAAATCATATCTTCCCTGATATTCAATATTATGAATGGTAAACACTGTTTTGATATTTTCATATCCCTTAATCTGACGGTATTTCCTGTCAAGATAGACCAAGCTTAGCGCGGCTTGCCAATCATGCGCGTGAATTACGTCGGGGTAAAAGCCGATTACGCCAAGCATATCAATTGCCGCTTTACAGAAAAACGCAAAGCGTTCCGCGTCATCGTTACTTCCGTAAAGGCTGTCACGCTTGAAATAGTATTCATTATCAATGAAATAATAGGTCACGCCGTCCTTTACTAAGCTATGGATTCCGCAATATTGTTTTCTCCAAGAAAGAGAAAGCTCATACTCCGCCTCCAGTTTCATCTGTGACCGCCATTGTTGAGATACCGCTCCGTACAAGGGCATAACGACACGAACATCTGTATCCTCATCCGCGTTTTGGATCGCCGTTGGAAGCGAGCCAAGGACATCTCCTAAGCCTCCGGTTGCCGCAAAGGGCATTGCTTCGGCACCGATAAATAATATTTTCTTCATATAAATCCTTACCTAACTATATTATTTCTTTATTTTAGCCAACTAATGTATTATACCACATTTTTTTCTATATGTCAATTACATCAATTGGTTTTAAACATATATTTATATATATTTTATGCCCTTGCTCCCGCAAGGGCATAAAATTATTGGTTATACCATGCTTCCCTTAGAGATAAAGAAGGGCATTGACTCGTGACCTGACAACATTCTTCCGTCACGAATCACAACATTTTTATCGGTAATTACGCAATTCAGAGCAACATTATTTCCCGTAAAGGTATCCTGAAGCAAGATAGAATTCTTTACTACGGTTCCCTTTCCGATCCGCACACCGCGGAAAAGAATGGAATTTTCCACCGTTCCCTCAATGACACATCCATCCGCTACATAGCTGTTAACCACTCTCGAGTCCCCTGTATACCGTGTAGGCGAGGAATTGCGGAGCTTTGTGTAGATCGGACGGTTATCCGCGTTAAACAAGCCATTTCGGATCTCCGGATTTAATAAATTCATAGAGTTCTTAAAATAGCTTTCCAACGAAGTGATTTGAATATAAATCCCCTCATACAAATAGCGATAAATTTTAGTCTTAGTGATCCTATTCGCCACAATATCACGATAAAAATCGGTATATCCGTGCGCGGCGGCATCACTGATCGCGTTTAAAAGGAACAATCGGTTGACAACCATAATGTTTGTACTGATTTCATCAATAGATTCTCCGCGAATATAGGATTTAATATCTGTAACCCGTCCGCTGTCATCTGCCGCGATTACCTTACTTCTATCAGCGATATCGCTGTTAGCGGGATCTACTTTTCTTGTTACGATTGTCAAATCCGCGTTCGTATCTACATGGCGGTCAATCACCTCAGACAGATCGATATTGCAAATTCCGTCGCAGTCAGAGAGAACGATATAATCCTCTGTACATCTGGAGATAAAGCTGGAGACCCCCATCAATGCCTCCAAACGGGATGTATACAGCTTACCGCCGTTGGAGCTTTCATATGTAGTGATAAAGGGAGGCAACAGCTTGATACCGCCGGAACGTCTCGCAAGATCCCAGTCTTTTCCTGTTCCGATATGATCCATAAGAGACTGATAATTATTGTGAGTAATAATTCCGATCTTATGAATACCCGAATTCACCATATTGGACAGAGGGAAATCCACAAGACGATAACGGCAGCCAAAGGGTATGGATGCCATGGTCCGAATGTTAGTTAACTCCGGAATCGATGAATTATGAATATTGGATAAAATTAATCCCGCAACTTCCATCTTACATATCCTCCTTCTTGATATCGGATACATCCGATATCATTTCATTATCCCCGGCTACCGTTCCATCCGGAACATTAATACCTGCAGCAATAACCGTAATGCCCTTGGCTTTCTTTTTGTCCGCTCCAATAGAGCTTCCTTTTCCGATACGCGCGTCCTCATCAATAATCGAATAATTGACCTGAGCCCCCGCCTCGATCACTACATTATCCATAATAACCGAATTACTCACTACCGCGGATTCCTCAACACGCACACCCGCGCCAAGTACGGAATTGCGAACCGTTCCGTAAATTTCACAGCCCTCGGTAATCGAGCTGTTGTCAATAACAGCGTAAGGTCCCACAAATTGGGGAGCATGCGCATCGTGTCGGGAATAGATTCTCCATTCCTCGTCATTTAAGGACAACTCGGGAGTATCTCCCAAAAGATCCATATTGGCTTCCCACAGCGAGGAAATCGTTCCTACATCCTTCCAATAGCCCACAAAGGGATACGCGTACATTCTTTCCTTTGCTTCCAACATGGCGGGAATAATATTTTTTCCGAAATCGTTGGAGCTTGCGGGATCTTTCGCGTCATCCTTCAAATAACGGAAGAGTACCTCTTTAGAGAAAATGTAAATGCCCATCGAGGCTTTTGTGCTTTCGGGATTTTTGGGTTTCTCGGCAAACTTATAAATTCTGCCCTCCTCATCCGCGCTCATAATACCAAACCGGCTTGCTTCCTTTAAGGGGACATCTATCACGGCAATGGTACAATCCGCCTTCATCTTTTTATGGTAGTCCAGCATTTTCGCGTAATCCATTTTATAAATATGGTCACCGGATAAAATCAATACATACTCAGGATCATACCGATCGATAAACTGCAAATTCTGATAAATGGCGTTTGCCGTTCCCTTGTACCAATCCGCTCCTTTCTTACCTTGATAAGGCGGAAGGATCTTCACGCCTCCGTAAGCGCGGTCCAGATCCCACGGCAGACCGTTTCCAATGTAATCATTTAACACCAACGGTTGATACTGGGTAAGCACGCCTACCGTATCAATTCCCGAATTCACGCAATTGGAAAGCGGAAAATCAATGATACGGTACTTACCTCCGAAAGGAACCGCAGGCTTTGCGTTTTTTTCGGTTAAAGCATAAAGTCGGCTTCCCTGTCCGCCAGCCAAAAGCATGGCGACACATTCTTTTTTCCTGAACATAATTTCCTCCGTTTATTTATTTATAATTTAAAACATAAAATGAATGCGCACAGCTTTGAACATCAAATATTAAATCTTTTTTCTTTACACCGCAATATCGATATTCCCAATGGGGGAACTCTCAGCCGCAACGAATCCTCACAATAATTCCACGGCTGTCCCGTGCTCCGTAAATCACCCACATTGATCACTCCGCTTCCTCCGAATTTTTCATCATCGGAGCTAAGAATTTCCTCATATATTCCCGCGCACGGAACTCCCAACAGAAAATCCTCCCGAGCAACCGGCGTAAAATTGATCAAGACGATCAATTCTTTTCCCTTGGCGTCGATGCGGCGATACGAAATTATGCTTTGATCTCGGTTATCCGCGTCGATCCATTTAAATCCGTCCCAAGAACAATCCAATTCCCAAAGTGCCGGCGTTTTCAAATACAAATGATTGAGCTCGGATACGAAATATTGAAGCTTGGCATGTGCCTCATAATCAAGTAAAAACCATTCGATCTGACCCTTATAATCCCATTCTCTGAATTGCCCGATCTCGCTTCCCATAAAGAGCAATTTTTTTCCGGGATGGGTCATCATATAACCCATAAAGGCACGGGTGCTTGCGAATTTTTGCCAATAGTCTCCCGACATTTTATCCAAAAGCGACTTTTTACCATGCACCACCTCATCATGAGAAATGGGAAGAATATATTTTTCTCCAAAGGCATAGGTAAGTGAAAACGTGGTTTTTTCATGGTGATATTTCCGATATATGGGATCCAATTCCCCATAGGACAGGGTATCATTCATCCATCCCATGTTCCACTTCATATCAAATCCAAGGCCGTCTCGGTCAAAGGTCGTAACATTTGCCCAAGCGGTGGATTCCTCGGCGATCATCAAGACATCGGGATGATAGTCTTTTATGCACTGATTTAGTTTTCTGAAGAAAGCAATCGCTTCCAGACAACGGTTATTTCCGTATACATTAGGAATCCATTCACCCGGCTTCTTATCATAATCCAAATAGATCATAGAAGCAACCGCATCCACGCGCAATCCGTCAATATGATATTTTTCGAGCCAGAACATTGCGTTGGAGATCAAAAAGCTTTCCACCTCGTTGCGTCCCACATCAAAGCGTCGTGTTCCCCATCCCGCATGCTCAATACGGTCATAGCCCTGATATTCATACAACGGCTTTCCGTCAAATTCATACAAGCCATGCTCGTCCTTAGGGAAATGCGCGGGAACCCAATCCAAAATCACTCCAATGCCCGCTTCATGCATATAATCAACAAATTTCATAAACTCCTTAGGAGTTCCGAAACGCGCGGTAGGCGAAAAATAGGAGCAAACCTGATACCCCCACGAGCCGTCAAAGGGGTGCTCGGCGATGGGCATTATTTCCACATGCGTATATCCCATCTGCTTCACATACGGTGCCAATTCCTCTGCCAGCTCGGTATATGAATAATAAGAATTATCCTCATGCCTTTTCCAAGAGCCCAAATGAACCTCATAAACATTCATCGGCTCTGAATACATTTTCCCAGCCTTTTGCTTCCGAAAAGACAGCCATCCGTCGTCCTTCCATTCATATCCATCGATATCATAAATCACACTGGCAGTATCGGGCGGACATTCGGATAACACCGCATAGGGATCCGACTTACATACGTTTTTACCGGAGCCTACAACGCGGAATTTATATTTATCTCCCGCCGTCACATTCTCCGTAGGTAAAACGACCTCCCATATTCCGCCTTCTGTAATGCGCTCCATAGGAGCGCCTAAAGCCCATCCGACAAAATCGCCCACGACCGATACATGCTGCGCGTTGGGTGCCCAAACACGAAAAGCGATCCCTTCCTCCGTCCGATGAACCCCCATATACTCATATGCCATATAATTTGTTCCTTGATGAAACAAATACGCCGCCATTTCATTGTTGTTTTTCGGCATATACATAAATCCTTTCTTTTTCTGCTTTTTGCTTTTTTATCTTTTTACAGCTTTTGCGTTTTTCATTGATCAATACATTTATTATGGTATTATGCAATTTGACCGCGAAATTATTCGTTGTTGCAAAAAATAAAACAAAAGCCGCTTTTCACGGCTTACACGTATTTTGAGTTATTTCTTTTACGGTTCAACAATCGCCGATCGGCAATAAAATCGAAAAGTATATCAAAAACCGTGTAAGCCAAATACAATATTAAACCTTATAAGATAAGCACAAGAAAGCTCAAATTATTCCATCTCGGTATGATAAATAATTTCATCCGGAAAGCACATTCCCAGCTTTTCCCGAGCGATTCTTATTTTATACGCATCATCCAAAGGCGCGTCTACAAGATATTGAAGCTGCTCGATCTCATTGGTCAGCTGCTCAATATACGCCTCATCCTCTTTTTTATCTTCCATCATTTTATTGTATTTCATCAAGCTCCACACAAAGAAAATCACCGCAAAAACAAACAACAGCACCAAAAAAGCGCGGATCACGATCGACGCGGGATTTTTATCACCAAAAAAATATTTTTTATGAATCATTTTTTTCTCCGTATTCTGCTCGGCAAACATCATTTTTGTTTTTATGTAATTTTGTATAATACAATCTTATTTATCGCCGAAGAAGCCAACCTCAGCTTCTTTTAAAACACTTTCCTGCTTAGATATATTATACCTCTTTTTTTGTAATTTTGCAATAGTTTTTTTTGCTTTTCTATACAATTTTTTTATGTTTTTTCCAAAAAATCCGACAATTTTTTTAAAAGGCACAAGAAGAAAGTGAAAAAGAATCGAAAGAAAGGCTTTTAGGACAAAAACAATCCCCTCCGACAGAAGCATGATCAATCTTCCCAGCGTAAAATAATAAAGCAGAAAACCCATAATCAGTGCGGCAATGGTGTAAAGTCTGAATTTTCCGTTATTAAAATAAAAATTTAATGTTACCGTTCCCACCGCCGCGAAGGAGAATAAGATCAAATCCTGAACAAATATTAAAATCGACAATACGGTTTTGTTTTTTTTTGAACTGTGGTTCCTGACAATCGGTCGGTTCAAAAAGGGGATCTCCTTTTCATACCATCGATCAAACCTATTTTTTGAGTACCGCACACCCAATATCACCCGAATCAGACGGTGAATATCGTTAAGAATCCCTACCGTTCCGCCAAAAGCAAAGGAAGCGACCAAAAGGAAAAACAGAAGGAAAGGAGATATTTCCATGTTAATATATCTCCTTAATGTTATCGAAACAATTTCCCGAAGAACCCGTTTTTCTCTTTTTCATCTTCCGTTGAATAAAAAACCGCGTCAATTCTACCGCTCAGTGATACAACGCCCCGCTCCATATCCAATACATCTATATGAATTTCCCTTCCCTCTATGCTCATTTCCCCGCCAAATGTATGAAGAATAACTCCGTTTTCATCAAAGCTTTCCACTTCTTTTACTCCGCTGACACTCATTTCTTTTCTCATTTTTACATAAAATTCATGATTTATTTTTTCTGTTTGTCCGTTCATAAAAAACCTCCGCATATGATTCATTTTCATCATATGCGGAGTTTTTTTGTTTTATACTTCATTGTTTTAATTGATCATTCAGTGATACAGTCATCCCTTACTCAATGATTTCATACATTCCAGCGGCATCTGCCTTCGCCACGGAATCACGAACCGTTAAAACCCTCAGCTTTAAGGTTTTCTGACCGAAGGTAATTTCGATCACATCCCCTTCCTTAACGTCATAGGATGCCTTCGCGCGTCTTCCGTTGACCACAACATGCTCGGTATCGCAAGCGTCATTGGCAACCGTTCGGCGTTTAATGATTCGCGACACCTTTAAATATTTATCCAATCTCATATTTCATTATTTCCCATTTTCTACAGCTTTTTAATTCACAAAATTGAGAGCGGTCAGATCATTCCAACCGCTCTCAAATCACTCATGAAATTATCAACCGAAACGATTCGATCAAAATTCAATCAGTTTACAGAATCCTTCAATGCCTTGCCTGCTACGAAGGAAGGATGCTTGCAAGCCGCGATCTTAATGGTCTCACCGGTCTTAGGATTGCGTCCGTCTCTTGCTGCTCTTTCTTTTACTTCAAAGGTTCCGAAGCCGATCAATTGAACCTTGTCGCCTGCCTTAAGAGCCTCAGCAATAACCTCAGTCATTGCGTTAACAGCAGCCTCAGCCTCCTTTTTCTTCAATCCGGACTTGTTAGCGATTGCATCGATAAATTGTGTCTTATTCATTGTTTTTTCACCTTTCTTTATTTTATTATTCTTGAAAAAATGTGTTCGGGCGTTCATCCCGCAAAAACTACAAGTTAATTATACCATATTTTTTTTGGAATAGCAAGAGTTTTTTTGCTTTTTTCCCAAAAAATTTATTTTTTTAGTGAATTTTTATGTTTATTTTCATCCCAAATGCGATTTAATTCCTCTAAACTGAAATTTTCCATCGTATTTCCGCTCTCAAGCACATAATTTTCCACTTGTGAGAAGCGACGAATAAACTTATCTGTCGCTTTATTCAAAGCGATCTCAGGATCAATCTTTAATTTTCGGCAAAGAGAAGTTAAGGTAAGTAAAAGATCTCCCATTTCTTCTTCCACGGCAGAATGCTCTAAGGACGCCTCCGTGTGAATCGCATCACTCAGCTCCGTCAATTCCTCACAGACCTTATCCATTACCTCATCCGCATCGGAAAAATCAAAGCATTTCGCTTTTTTTCCTACCTTCTCCGCTCTCATCAAAGCGGGAAGCATTGGGGGAATGGCATTCAGCTTATCCGTGATCGTAATCCTCTCTTTTTCCTCGCTTTTGATTTTTTCCCAATTGGAGAGAACCTTTTCCGAAGTATCCGCCTCCACCGTACCAAATACGTGGGGATGTCTGTGAATCAATTTCACGCATATATCATTGGCGACATCATGAATATCAAAGCTGTTTTTCTCGGTTTCGATTTCAGCGTGAAAAACCACCTGTAATAATACATCGCCCAATTCCTCTCGCAGCAAAACAGGATCATCCGTGTCGATTGCCTCGATCACCTCATAGGTTTCCTCGATCAGATCCTTGCGAATACTTTTATGATCCTGTTCCCGATCCCAAGGACACCCCTGTTCCGACCGAAGCACCTGAACCAAAACAACAAGATCATCAAAATCATAGCGATCTTTATTTAAAAGCATTTGAATTTTTTCTTCAACCCGCATTTTAATATTCCTTTCCCTTCATTTATTTTGAGTATTCCCTTTTATTATTTGTCTTTTGTGTATTCGTATTTGAGGAGTTTTTGGATCTTCCGTGCCAAAATCTAACCAATCTTTTACCAAACGGAAGCAGAACAAGATCCTCCGCCGTAACAATGCGGAACAGCACCGCAAAAGCACTGTACGCGACCGCCGCCGCGCAAAACGCCGTACAAAAAGCAAGAGCCTCACTTCCCCATTGGGAATGACGGATAGGCAAATATACTGTCAAGGAAGCAAGAATAGAAAGAAATGCCGCTCCCAACGGCTTCCAATAGACACAAAGCATTCCCTCCGCGGTTTCGCTTTTCGGAATACATTTTCCAAGATAATAAAAATTCAACACCGTAACAGTAAGATTACACAAAAAGGTACTGATAGGCGCGCCGTAAACACCGATTCGCGGAATCCCAATTAAAAAATAAGCGGTCACTGTTTTTACGATAGCACCCACCGCCATAGACAAAATCGGCTTTCCGGTTTGGCGATAGGATTGTAAAATTCCGTTGGTCGTAGTAATCAGCCCCGAAAACAAAATAGATACTCCCAACAAGGATAGCAACGGCGCTGCGATCTGAATGGCATCAAGCTCATCCGCAAATAAAATAGATAAAATCGGCGTAGCGTAAACCGCAATTCCCATGGAAGCCGGCATAGCCAAAAGCACCGTCAGACGCACCGAACGGTCAACAATAGCTGCTTGGCTTTCTCCGGATTTTTTTTCGATCGCCGCCGCCATTTGAGGCACCAGCGTCAACGAAATCGGTGTGATCAGCGATGGAATAAGACTAAACACGGGAACAGCAAGCGTAGTATAGGAACCATATATTTCGTTTGCCTTTGCCACACTTGTTCCCGCGTCCTGAAGCCGATGCAGGATCAATGCCATATCGATCAGACGTGTAACACTGAGTACGGCGGAGCTAAGAGTGATGGGCACAGCAATGCGGAGCAGTGTTGAAAAATCATTTTTCCATACGCTTCCATTCGCAACTGACCCATGAGACCTTGATTGGACACCCATTCTCCTTTCCGCGGCTTTGACCAACAGCAAATAGACCGCCGAGAGAAAGGTTCCTAAAGACAATCCTAAAATTGCGAAAGCGGCAACCGACGGAAGCTCCATTCCCCTTTTCAATGCCGACGCGGCAAACCACACACCAAAAATCAGCTTTCCCAAAGCCTCAATTAACTGAGAGACTGCCGTAGGGAGCATTTTATTAAATCCCTGAAAATATCCTCGCACCGCACTGGAAAAGCAAACAAAAAACAAGGATGGCGCAATGGCGAGAATACAGAGAAATGCCGATTCATTTCCTATAAGAACAGAGATCCTTTTCGCGAAAAAAAGCATCAAAAGACTGCCGAGCGTACCTAATGTTAAAAAAATCGCAAGAGCAGAACGGTAAATCCGTCCCGTTCCCTCCCAATCATTTCTTTGTCGGCTTTGGGAAATCAGCATGGATAGCGCAACAGGCAAACCCGCTGTAGAGATTACGCAAAGCAAAGCATAAATCTCATACGCCGAGTTAAAATACCCCATTCCCTCCGCGCCCAAATAGGCGATCATGGGAATTTTATAAGCAAGCCCGATGATCTTAACAATCACCGTTGACAGTGAAAGAATCAACACGCCGGACATAAAATTCTCGGATTCTCTTGTATATTCCTTTGTTTGTTTTTTCACCGCTTCCACCGCCATTTCCTTAAAATACAGATCTTTCTTCGTTTATTGCATTGTATTCACAACAAAACCTCTGTATTCCAATATGTAAATCAACGGTGAAGGATGCTAAATTTATGATTTTGGCAAGAAAACGAGATAAATAGACAGATAAATTAATTTACAGCTTAAACATTAAACAAATTCTTTATATAATGAATCGGGTGAAATAAACGAATCGGAAATAGGCTCCACATGAGCGATTTTTTTGAGGATATCTTCCGCTTGTTTGAAATAACGGTTCTCCCTCGGAATTATCGGCAGGATCCTACGCAAATACGGCTTCAAAATTCCGATTTCATACGCCATAGTGGAATCAATATGATACTTGCAGTCCGCGGCGTAAGGAAAAATATTTTTTTCCTCATTTTGCCGCACGCCCGTCCATAGCCTCAATGTAAAATCAGGCGAGCTTTCCCGAAAATTATAATCTCGCACCAAGCGTCTGAGTAGACGGATCTCATTTGGCTCAAACCGTTCTCCGCCAATATCGATCTCGCTCTCGGGAGAAATATAAATTCCAACCGATTCATGTCCCAGAGAAGCAAATAAATCCGTGATTTCAGGATATACCGCCTGAATTCCCTCAAACACAAAAACATCCTTCTCTTTGCTTTCCAAGGTACGGTATCCCACTCTTCTGCCTTTTTTAAAGTCAAAAATAGGACAATGACTGCTCTCCAGCGTGAAGATCTCACGCACAAAGCGCTTTAATTCCTCCAAGTCAATGGTTTCAATAGAATCGTAATCAATCGCGGCGTTGGTATCCTTCTCCGCTTTAGCATGTAATATTTCCTTATCATAATAAAAATCATCGATGGAAACTAAATGAAGTCTCTTGCCAAAGCCTGCAAATCGAGAGATCAACATATTGGCAACCGTAGTTTTTCCAGAGCATGTGGGTCCCGACAAACGAATCAAGCGAACCTTCTCATCCTCGCAAATTTTTCTTGCGATCTCATCCAATCGAGTGACAAAGCTTTTTTCACATCGGTCAATCCATTCCAACACATCAAGATTATTTGTTTTTTTCTCCATACAACCCCTTTCCTCGGACACCCGAGAAAAAAGGTATCCGATCATATCATACCATGTATTTTATAAAAGCTTTCAGCCGCTTGAGCAAAGCTTTGACTTCTATCCTCTGCCAGATACTCATAGGGATATTTTTGATTGAAAAGACGTTCGATATTTCGAGCTTCTGTACAAAATCCGGTATTATCAACCAGTTTGGTTACAGCACCGGCGCCCGAGGCAAAAATTGAATGGATCTCTTCCATCATGTAAATATTGTACAAGCCTTCCCGTTCGGGTAACGAAAATCCAACGTTCTCATAGTTTCCCACGGTATTCTTCTGTCTATACATATAATAAGGAATATATCCGGCCTGATGCGCTTTGATCTGAGAATAATCCACGCATTTTCCCGCGTCTCCGCCACGTACCGAATATATATCGGCGTTTAAGCGGAGAATTTCCGCTGATTTCTTTACGCAAAAGGTATGTACCGTAATATTTTCGGGGGCAAGCTGAATGATCCCATCCATTGTTGCGGAAAAACGTCGGAAATTATCTCCCGGCAATCCCGCGATCAAATCAACGTTAACCGTAGAGATCTTAGCTTTTCTCGCATCCTCAAACGCACGGTAAAACTCTTCCACGGTATGATTTCTTCCTACCCCGCACAAAACCTCATCGCAAAGACTTTGCGGATTTACACTGACACGTGTAACACCGTATTCCTTGGCGATCGCCATTTTTTCTTCGGTAATGGTATCGGGACGCCCCGCTTCCATCGTATACTCATCCAATTGTGTTACATCGATCAAGGAGGAAATATGAGAAAGCAGCTCACGAATCTGTGCCTCGTTTAAGATCGTGGGAGTTCCGCCTCCGATATAGACGGTGCGAACACGAAGCCCCAAGCGGTCGATTAATTCAAAATTAGAGCGGATATCTTCCATTAACCGCACAAGATATTGAGGAATCAAATCGAGCAATCTCTTTGAAGTATATGACACAAAGGAACAGTATGTGCAGCGGGAAGGACAAAACGGAATAGAAATATATACACTGCAATCCTTTGGCGAGGGCGCTCCGATAATTCTTTTTTCTGTGACAGCAATATCGGTTGCCAACGCCGCTTTTTTGGGAATAACCAAATAATCGGTATTCAGCAGCTTTTTCACACGAGTCTTACTCAATCCCGAGTTTAACATTTCCGATGCGACCTTGGACGGACGAACGCCGATCAGCATTCCCCAAGCGGGACGGTATCCGATCAACTCGCTCATAGCAGCCAAAACAGCTCCGCCAACCGCCAGCTTTAAGGTGCGTTCCTCGGTTTTATCCTCTGATTTTTCCGAAGAATGCTCCGCCTCACAAATTTGTTTTTTCCACTCCACTCTCGCATATGCGTAAATCATATTTTCACGCACTTCAGATCGAACATACAGGGATGGCGCGTCTTCTTCATTTTCCTCTGCTTTCTTTCCAAAATGTTCTCCGGGAAAGAAAATCATGCTCAAGGTTTGAACATAATATTTGTTAATTGGAGAATCCAATGTTATTTTCATGATTTTTTCTCTTTCCTTTTTATCATTTTAAGTGTATAAGCATTTAAGGCTTCAATAGGTTTTTGCTTCATTTTTTCTCAGCAAAACACGGCTGTCCATTACAATGGTAACAGGACCGTCACAGGAAAGCTCGATATCCATATGCGCTCCAAAAACACCGTACCCCACATGGCGAACCTGTTTTTCACAAAGCTCTCCGAAATATCGGTACAAACGTTCCGCTTCGTTCGGAGAGGCAGCGCCCATATAATCGGGACGCTTCCCTTTCTTATAAGCCGCCAAGAGCGTAAAATTGGAAACCAACAAAAGCTCACCGTCAATATCCTTTAAGGAAAGATTCATTTTTCCGTTTTCATCGGTGAAAATCCGCAGGTTAACAATTTTTTCCGCCAAAGCCTCAGCATCGGATTCGGTGTCCCCGTCGGCTACCCCCAAAAGGATACACAAGCCCTCCGAGCAAGCGCCTACCGTTTCCTCCTCTACCCGAACACAGCCCCTTTTTATTCTTTGAAGCACCGCTATCATTTTGTACCTCTTTCGTATTGATCGTATTTTGATAATTTAGTGATTCGATATTACTGAATCTAAAATTAAGAAAATCCTCTGACAACATCGGTAACTCCATCAATGGATTTTAAACGAGAGACGATAGAACGGTAATGCTCCACATTTTTACAGCTGATTTTCAAATTGATAATACCGCAATCGCTTCCGCCTGTTGTGTTAATATGTAACAAAAATACCTTCATTTCGGAAAGCGCCACGGAAATATCCGCCACAATTCCCAAGCGATCGCAAACATATACGGTAATTTGCGCCTCGTACATATTTTGATCGGCATTGCTGTTGGAGGTCTCCCAGTGTGCCTCTACCCAACGCTCGGAATTTTCCTCTTTTTCTTTACTCAATTTTACATTCGGACAATCGCACTTGTGAATAGAGATTCCATATCCCTTGGTTATAAAACCAATAACGTCGTCTCCCGGTAAGGGATTGCAGCAACGCGCGAATTTTACATGGCATCCATGCTCACCGTCAACCACAATTCCATTTCCTGTATGGTTTCCTGTACGAATGGTATTCGGAGATACCGTTTTTATCTGATCCACCGTGATGGGTTCCGCAGATTCCGCCTCAATGGTATCAAGATTTCTCTCGTATTCATCGCGCAGCTTTCCCGCCAGCTTGTTAATGGAAATTCCTCCATATCCCAAGGTGTTATAAAGATCATCCGAGCTCATAAAGCCCAATCGTTTACCGACAGCCGCGACCAGCTCATTGCGCTTCGCGTCAGTACAGCTTTTGGTCCATTTTCGTATCTGAGCATCGACCATACTCTTTCCCGCTACAATATTATCCGCACGCTTTTCCTTTTTAAACCAGTTGCGGATTTTGGTTCTTGCCTCGCTGGTTTTTACCATGGAAAGCCAATCTCTGCTCGGTCCCTTTGAGGCGGACGAGGTCAGAATCTCCACAATATCACCGGTCTCCGGCGAGCGGTCAATGGGAACGATTACACCGTTGATCTTTGCGCCAACCATGGAGTTACCGACCCCCGAGTGTATGGAATAAGCAAAATCAATTACGGTAGAGCCTTGCGGTAAAGCGATAACGTCTCCTTTCGGGGTAAAAACAAACACCTCGTCATGGAAAATATCGGTTTTTAAGGCGTTTAAAAATTCGTCGGGATCCTTGGTATCATCCTCTGTCTCAAGCAACCGTGAGATCCATTCAAGCTTTTTGTCGATCTCCTCCTTGGATTTCTCACCCGATTTATATTTCCAGTGTGCGGCGATTCCGTATTCCGCCACATGATGCATATCCCATGTACGGATCTGAACCTCAAAGGGGATTCCGTCCCTGCCTATAACCGTTGTATGTAAGGAGCGGTACATATTGGGCTTGGGTGTGGAAATATAATCCTTAAAGCGGCCGGGAACCGACTTGAACATTTCATGGATCAGACCAAAAGCGGTGTAACACTCCAATTCGGTATCAACAATAATACGGAGCGCGTAAAAATCGTAGATCTGATCAAAGCTCTTGTTTTGATTAAACATTTTTCGGTAAATGCTGTAAACCGACTTGATCCGTCCCTCCAGCGTAAAGGAAATATTATTTTCCGTGAGCTTTTGTTGTACCGCCTTCTTTATATTTTCAATAAAGCCCGCTGTTTCGCCGTATTTCTCATCAATATAATTTTTGATCTCCTCATATCCAATCGGGTCGAGATAGGAAATACAAAGATTTTCAAGCTCCTGCTTGATCTTCTGCATACCCAGTCGATGAGCCAAAGGCGCGTATACATGCATTGTTTCAAGAGCGGTGGTACGTCTCTTGGGATCGGGCTTTGCGTCAAGAGTTCGCATATTATGCAAGCGATCACAAAGCTTAATAAAGATTACGCGAACATCCTTAGACATAGCAAGAAGCATCTTTCGAATATTTTCTATATGCGCTTCTTCCTTATCCTCTATATTTAATTGAACCAGCTTTGTCAGACCGTCAACCAGCATAGCCACTTCCTTGCCAAAGCGAAGCTCAATCTCCTTCAAATCTGTTTTGTCGGGACAATCCTCCACCGTATCATGCAGCAAAGCGGCGCAGATAGAATTGGTATCCAGTCCAAGTCCCGCCACGATCTCCGCCACCGCTATGGGATGGGAAATATAGGG
>JAZSPS010000063.1:0-8896 GCA_045537595.1 Eubacteriales bacterium | reverse complement strand
CAATCCCGTCCCCAGTCACGCATTGAGCGCATGATCTTGGCGAGAAGAGGATTGTCGGTATAAACCGCGCCGCCTTCTCCCATGGTCATATGGTGGGGAGGATAGAAGCTGCTGGTTCCCAGATCCCCGACGGTTCCTGTTTTTCTTACGATTCCGTCCAGCGTATATTCCGAGCCGAGAGCGTCGCAGTTGTCCTCAATAAGCCAGAGGTTGTGCTTATCGCAGAACGCCTTAACCTCCTTCAGGTCAAAGGGGTTGCCAAGAGTATGAGCGATCATAACCGCCTTGGTCTTATCGGACAGTGCCTTTTCCAGCATGGTTACGTCGATATTATACTGAGGAATGGTAACATCCACAAAAACGGGAACGGCGCCGTACTGAATACAGGGGGTAACTGTTGTGGGGAAGCCCGCGGCAACCGTGATCATTTCATCACCCGGTTTTACGGCTCTCTCGCCCAACAAAGGAGAGGTCAGGGTCATAAAAGCCAAGAGGTTTGCCGAGGAGCCCGAGTTGACCAGCGCGCAATTGCGCACACCCAGATACTCCGCGAATTCCTTTTCGAACTGATCGGTATACCGACCCGAGGTCAGCCAGAATTCCAACGCGCTGTCTACCAGATTGCACATTTCATCGCTGTCATAGACACGGGACGCGTAAGAAATGCGGTCTCCTTCCTTATAAGGTGCCTTTTGGTGATATTTTTCGCAGTATTCCTTTACCTGTCTCAGAATATTTTCTCTTTCTTCCCGTTCATTTACCGCATGAAGCATCATGATAAAACTATCCCTTCTTTTACGTCAATAAATTATGATTGTACATAGTATTCGCTTTTCTTCCGTGAACATGCCCCAAAAGGACACATTTGTTTAGTTTATGATACCATAATCCGCAAAATTTGTCAACAGTATTTGTAAAAAAGGCGGTTTTCCGTGGGTTTTACCAATGTTTTACCAATGTTTGACCAATAATTATGGTAATTATAGGTTGGACCCTGTCCTAAAATTTTATTCCTTCGCATAGGCTACCGTACGTGTCATCCAGAGCATAGCGAAGGATCTTTGCCGACGAAGGAGGCAATCCTATACCAAAGTAACAATGAAAAAGAATTGATGCTAACGCATCAATTTGCCTCGCATGCTCGGCAAGGATTCTTCACCTTCGGCTCAGAATGACACGAAGGGAGGAGAGTGCGACAGTTAAGCCCTGATTCTCGCACAAGCTACCGTACGTGTCATCCTGAGCTTGCCGAAGGATCTTTGCCGACGAAGGAGGCAATTCTGTAAAAAGATACGGCGGTTGGCAATATATTTTCGTAGCCATTTGTCTCATCAAAGTCCATTGCTTTCGGGATGTCGAGGATGCCATCCCCTACAAAATGGAGGGGGACGGAGTGCTGTGCGAAGACTGTACAAAACCGCCACGCACAGTTTTTTCTGCGCGTGGCGGTTGTACAATTGGAATTGAATTGGTATTTCAACGGTATTGCGACGGTATTTAAAAATCCATGATTTATTTTTTATTTTTCTTCGCCTGTGGCTACCATCATTTTCAGACGGTCCAGCTCCTTGCGTAATTCCTCATTTTCGGCTTCCAGCTCCTCCATCGCCGTTTCGGTAAACGCCAGCTTGGTTTCCAATGCCTTTACCTTTCTTTGGGATTTGATCCGCTCCGAGCAGTAATCCAAGGCACATAATAGCGCCGCCTCACTCTTGGGACAGGAACGGCTGTTTTGCGTGATCTCCCTCATTTTTCTGTCAACCAAACCGACTAAAGCTTCTACCGCCTCGGGAGACTCGTCGGTCACCACATTCATTTCCACGTCAGAAATGGTAATTGTGTACTTTTGCTTCATAGGACACCTCCGAATTTTAAAACTTGAAATCTGTAAACTTATACTTGCAAAGCAACAAAAAAGAGTGTATAATATATATCAATCCTTATTATAATACAAAACCCCGAATTTTTAAAGAGGATTTGAGAAAAAATAAAAAAATTTACAGAATTACGGAAAGAAATGATTTTATGGGATACTTAAGAGACAGTCACAGAATCGTGGTAAAGGTTGGAACCTCCACGTTAACACATCACACAGGACATCTAAACCTTCGCCGCATCGAACGGATTGTAAAGGTCTTGTCCGATATGCAAAATTCAGGGATCCAGATCGTGCTGGTCTCCTCGGGAGCCGTTAGCGCCGGCATGGCAAAGGTGGGCTTTGGCAGCCGTCCCTCCACGCTGGAGGAAAAGCAGGCCATGGCAGCCATCGGTCAGAGCGAGCTGATGAAGCTGTATGACCGCCTGTTCTCGGATTACGGCCATACCGTGACGCAGATTCTTATGACCAAGGACGTCCTCACCAATCCCTCACGGCGCGCGGCGGCGGAAAATACCTTTCGCCGCTTGCTGGAAATGCGCTGTATCCCCATTGTAAATGAAAATGACTCGGTCTCCACCGACGAGCTTACCAAATTCGGCGGAAATGACATTCTTTCGGCATATGTGGCTCAGATCTGTAACGCCGATGTTCTCCTGAACCTCTCGGACGTAGACGGACTGTACGACTCAGATCCCCGAACCAATCCTCATGCCCAGCTGATCGACCGCGTGGATAATATCGACGAAATCTATGAAAAAGCGGGGGGAGCGGGCACCGACCGAGGCACGGGAGGAATGATCGCCAAGCTGCAGGCAGCCAAGCTGGTGACCGAGGTGGGAATTCCCATGTTTATTATCAACGGACACGATCCCGAAATTCTCTATACGCTCTTGGACGGCGGCCATGTGGGAACCTATTTTACCGCGCCGAACAAATAAAATTGGAATTTTATAGGGAGGTAGTGAAATGAACCTTTTGTTTGAGGACTGCCGATTGATGATCGGCGAATGCTCCGAATCCCCCTTTTTGAATCGAAATGACATTTATCAGGACGGAACCACCCCCATGTACCGTGATACCGACGGCAGGCTGTGGGCAATGAGCGGACATTCTCATTTGGGTCATATCGGAATGTTTTGCGGAACCACCTTGGAGGACATGAAGGAGCTGTACCCCATCGCTACCAATTTTTGCGTTGGCCATGCCGAGTACGCCTTCTCACGGATCCCTTATCCCGAGGGAGTAAAGGCGAGGGGAAGCATCTGGCCCTTCGGTCTCTATATTTGCCCCAATACCCACCGCTTTTTCTGCTTTTTCCACAATGAGTCGGGTTGGAACGGCAAGGGCACCGCGTACGATTCGCTGGGTCCCTGCGACCGACCGCGCCGAGACTCGGATTTCCGTCATATCGGTTTGATGCACTCGGACGACGAGGGAAAAAACTGGACCTTTGATCGATGGATTCTGGCGGCGGAGCATGTTTGCTTCTCCGAAAAGTATATTCCCGATGGGGTAAACGCCTTGGGACAGAAATTGGATAACATCGGCTTGGGCAGCGGAGATTTCTCCCTTTACGTAGAGCCGGACGGTGCGTACATGTACCTTTTTTATAATATTATTCATGTCGACATGGTCCAGGAAAAATGGATCTGCTGCGATACCTATGTGGCGCGGAGCCGAAAGCGGACCGATGGGATCATGGGCGACTTTGTAAAATATTATGACGGCGCCTTTTGCGAGGCGGGACTTTTCGGTAAGGAAACGCCCATCATTCGCAATTCGTGGCATCCCAGAGCCGTCTACTCCAAAAAATACGATACCTTCCTGATCAGCTCCTCCCCCATCCATCCCGAAAACGATGCCAAGCGTCTGATTGCCGACTATATGGAGGTGCGTACAGGTAAGGATCTGATCCATTGGAGCGAGCCCACGGCGATTTATCACGAAGGCAAGCTCTTTGGAAATCATTACATGGCAATGGTAGATGACAGCGCGGACACACAACCCAATGTGATTCAAGGGGATTCCCTTACCGTTCTGACCAACCACAACGGAACCGACGTAATGCGGTACAGGGCATATCTTGTATCCGAGAAAAATAGGTAAGCCTTACGGCTTTCGCTTCAATGCTTAAACAAACATGGGTGATTTATGAATCAAAAGCAAAAAAAAGAACGGATGGCAAAAATCGTTTCGGTGCTGGAGGAGCGATATCCCGAGGCGGTCTGCGCGCTGGAGCATGGAGGAGAAGCATGGCGGCTGTTGGTCATGGCACGCCTGTCGGCACAATGCACGGATGCCCGTGTGAATATCGTTTGCCGAGAGCTGTTTGCCCAATATCCTACGCTGGAGTCTCTTGCCGACGCGCCTCTTGAGAGGATCGAGAGCATTGTTCGTCCTTGCGGACTTTTTCACACCAAGGCGGCAAATATCAAAGAATCCTGTACCATTCTGAGGGATCGGTTTGGCTCTCGAGTGCCCGATACCATGGAAGAGCTTCTCTCTCTGCCCGGTGTGGGCAGAAAGATCGCCAATCTGCTTCTGGGCGATATTTACGGAAAGCCCGCGGTGGTAACCGACACCCACTGTATTCGGATCTGCGGACGGTTTGGCATGTATCCCTTGGAGCTGAAGGATCCTCATAAGGTGGAAAGGATTCTGGTCAAGCTCATTGAGCCCGAAAAGCAATCCGACTTTTGCCATCGGATCGTTCAGTTTGGAAGAGATACCTGTATGGCACGGTCTCCCCGCTGTCGGGATTGTCCGTTGGCGGAGCTTTGCGAATACGGTCTGTCCGGAAGAAAGTAAGACGGGAAAAGCCCGACAGGAAGAAAACACAAAAACCAAAAAATGTGCCGAGGCACGGAGGTTTTGGCTTTTTTGTCGGCAGAAATCCCAAAAAAATACAAGGAAAAACAAAAAAAGTCTATTGACTTGAAGATACGAATTGTTTATAATAATAGTAGCGTAACAGTAATGTAAATCAAAGCCTCGCGGTATCGCGGCGCTAAGAAAAACGGAGGATAGAAAAATGTACAGAATCGGTGTTGACCTTGGCGGAACCAATATTGCCGTCGGTCTTGTAAACAAGGATATGGAGCTGATTAAAAAGAAGAGCGTTCCCACGGGGGCTGAGCGTCCCGCGGAGGAGATCGTGGCAGACATCGCCATGCTTTGCAAGGACGTTTGCGCGGAGCAAGGAATCGATGTGAAGGATATCGTGTGCGTGGGAATCGCCACGCCCGGAATCGCCAATCATGATACAGGCGTGGTAGAGTACGCCAACAATCTGCCCTTTAGAAAATTTCCCATTGCCGATCTGCTGAAGGAGCAGCTGGGCATTACCAATGTAAAGATTGAGAATGACGCCAATGCCGCCGCATGGGGCGAGGCTGTTGCCGGCGCGGCAAAGGGCTCGAAAAATAATGTTATGATCACACTGGGAACCGGTGTAGGCGGAGGCATTATCATTGACAATAAGGTATATTCCGGCTTTAACTACGCGGGCGGTGAGCTGGGACATATCGTCATTGAGGTAGACGGCGCTCCCTGTTCCTGCGGAAGACGGGGCTGCTGGGAGGCATATTCCTCGGCTACGGCGCTGATCCGTATGACAAAGGAAAAGATCGAGGAGTGCCGTGCCACGGGCAGAGCAACCATCATGTCCGATGCCCCCAAGGTTTCGGGCAGAACGGCATGTGATGCCATGAGAGCGGGCGACGAGGCGGCAAAGGAGGTCTATGACAAGTATGTGAAGTACTTGGCATCGGGGCTTGCCACCATCATCAATATTTTCCAGCCTGAGATCATTTCCTTGGGTGGCGGTGTATCCAACGAAGGACAGTCTCTTATTGACTCGCTTCTTCCCATTGTAAGAAAAGAGCAGTACGGCGGCGGAATCGTTCCCATGACCGAGCTGCGGATTGCCAAGCTTGGCAATGACGCGGGCATTATCGGCGCGGCAATGCTGGGCTGAGACGGTTGTATAAAGAACCTTCGGCGGCAGTCGGGGGAATGAACAAAGATAACCGATAAGAATATAAGAAAAAAATAATAACTCGCGTATAAATATGGGGCTGAGCCATTTGCTTTCTGAAAAAGCTTTTGACTCAGCCCCTTATTCGGAAACCAACACCCCGCCGCGTGCCCCGGTGCTTTCGCCACAGTGGGTTTTCAGGTTACGCTTTACATTTCCAAAGAAATATGCTATAATAAGCACGAAAGCGCGGTAAAGCAAATTTTTCATTTTTCGGAGGATTCTATGAGATCTGTTTTTATGCGATATCCGAAGGGTAAAGCAAAAGCAGTAACCTTTAGTTATGACGACGGAGTGCCACAAGATAAACGCTTGGCAGAGCTGTTTGATCGCTATGGCATGAAGGCTACCTTTAACTTTAACTGCGAATATATGCGAAAGACCAACTTTACAAAAGAGCAAATTAACGAATATTTTCTATCCAAGGGTCACGAAATCGCGGTTCACGGTGCCAACCATAGAGCGAACGGAAATTTGCGGTCGATTGAAGGAATCCGTGATGTGCTGGATTGCAGACTTGAGCTTGAGGAAAGGTGCGATCGTATCATTCGCGGTATGGCATATCCTGATAGCGGTATTACCTTAATGGGCAATTTCGGAAGCTACGATAAGATAAAAAACTATCTTACCGAATTGGATATCGCGTATGCCAGAACGCTTGGAGGCGATAATAATTCATTCATGCTCCCCGCGGATTTCCACGCGTGGATGCCGACAGCCCATCATAATAATTCTAAAATAATGGAATATATCGATGAGTTTTTAAAATTGGATATTTCAACAAAAGCCTATCACGCAAGAAGGATTCCGCGCTTGCTCTATATATGGGGGCATAGCTATGAGTTTGACAGAGATAATAATTGGGATCACATAGAGGAAATTTGCAAAAAGCTTGCCAATAACGACGAGCTTTGGTATGCCACAAATATTGAAATCTATGATTACGTCCAAGCATACAAAAGCCTGATTTATAGCGCTGACGGCTATAAGATATTCAACCCTACGTTACTTACAATATGGTTGGACGTCGACGGAGAGCTGTATCGCGTCAGATCGGGAGAAACATTACGGCTTCCCAAAAATTAATCTTTCGGTATCATGTGCCTCCCGCCCGAAAGGGGCACGAAAACAGAACCGTTAAAATGATTGACACCCAAGGCTCGATATGATAAAATAAGGGTATATTTTTAATCAAACGCATGGAGGAGCTATGCATCCATTGATTCCGCAGTTTATTGGACTTTTCGCTGTTGCTACGTTTCTTTTGAGCTATCAATGTAAAAGAAGGCAAAGCATTATTTTTTGTAACGTTTTTTCACGGTGCCTCTATATTCTGCAGTATCTGCTGCTTGGAGCGATGGCAGGAGCCGTTATTGATATTCTCGGCGCGATAGCTTCGGTGATTGCGGAGAAAAAGGAACATCCTTTTATAAAAAAGCATATTAAAGTTGTTTTTCTCTTTTGCAGCGCGGGGATAACGGCAGCAGGTATTACGATTTGTTTTATTAGCAAAAACCCGTTAGATCTGCTTCCGATTGCGGGCGTTTTGCTTCATACAGGCGCCTTTTGGTTAACAAATGAAAAAATCATTCGCCGCGTTTCATTATTAGGCTCTCCTTTTTGGCTTGTATATAATTTTGCCAGCCGTGCGTATGGTTCAGCCATAGGAGACATTCTCACGATGTGTTCCATCGTTATTGCCATGATTAAATTCAAAAAACAAGAAATTAAAGATCCTAAAGAGAACGATAATTGAAAAACCTTTTGTCCTGTCGGCTAAAACGCTCACAACTCACATCACCGCGACCATCGGGAGCAACCTCCCATCAACAAAGCTGCGATAGCGCGATTTACAAACGCGAGAAATTATGCTATAATAAGCACGGAAAGGCGGAATCATCGTGATCAAAGACTTTCATAAGATTTACACAAAGGAGGATCTCCTTTGTCAGCTTTCGGAAATGAATACACCTCGGAACAAGGTGGTTCTGATGCACTCGTCTCTTCGTCTTATCGGCAAGGTCGAGGGCGGTGCCAACACTGTCCTTGACGCGCTGATAGAGTATTTTACCGCTGACGGAGGTCTTTTCTGTGTGCCGACTCACACATGGGGCAATCTCAAAAAGGAGATCACTCTTGACATGGGTGATCCGTCTACCTGCCTTGGCGCGTTTTCCGATATTGCCGCCGCCGATCCGAGGGGAATAAGATCCCAAAACCCCACGCATTCGATGATGGTGTTCGGAGATCGCGATCGGGCTCTGGATTTTATAAGCGGCGAGATCGGCATCTCATCGGGAACCGCCCCTGAAAGCTGTTACGGAAGGCTTTACAAGGAGGGCGGCTACGTGCTTTTGGTTGGTGTTGCTCATAACCGAAATACCTACCTGCATTGTGTTGACGAAATCTTGGGCGTGCCCAACCGATTGTCTGCCGAGCCCCGAGCTGTAACCGTAAGGCTTGCGTCCGGAGAGCTTATAACCAGACAGATGAGAACGCATAAGACCGATTTCACGCCCGATATATCCATGCGCTTCCCCAAATACGAAACGGCGTTCCGTTATCACGGAGCAATTACCGACGGATTTCTCGGAAATGCCCCAACTCAGTGCTGTGATGCGCGAATTATGAAAGAGGTAATGGAAAAGATATGGGAAAACAGCGAGGGGAGTGACCCTCTGATTGACGAAAAAGCGATACCGCCAAAATGGTATTGCTAACGGAAAGCCATCGAAAACGCTCGCAAAGCACAACCCCAAGGGTCTTTCGAAAAAGGACAGGAAAAAGCCGATACAGATCGTATCGGCTTTGAGTGTGTCGATAAAGTACATCAACACGGTTTTTAATTTTTAGATAACTTCACCCCACCGTGTCATTCTGAGCGGAGCAAACGATCCTGTGAATCGTTTGCGCAGTCGAACCTGCCCATAGGCAGGTGCCGAGGAACGAGGCAGAATCTTGGTGGCGTACCAACGATCCCT
>JAZSPS010000018.1:0-17227 GCA_045537595.1 Eubacteriales bacterium | reverse complement strand
TGCGATGGGATCGCCATGGGACATATCGGAATGAAGTATTCCTTGGCAAGCCGTGAACTGATTTGCGATAGTGTGGAAACCATGACCATGGCACATCAGCTGGACGGACTTGTATTGATTCCAAACTGTGATAAGATTGTTCCCGGTATGGTCATGGCGGCGGTACGTATGAATATTCCCGCTATCGTTTGCAGCGGCGGACCCATGCTGGCAGGACACTATGACGGAAACGAGGTCAGCCTTTCCAAGATGTTTGAGGCGGTAGGCGCGTATAAGGCGGGAATCATCGATGACGCAAAGCTGAACGAATGTGAGACAGGTGTATGCCCCGGCTGCGGAAGCTGCGCGGGAATGTATACGGCAAACAGCATGAACTGCCTGTGCGAAGCGATCGGAATCGCTCTGCCCGGCAACGGAACCATTCCGGCGGTCAGCAATAAGAGAACTATTCTGGCAAAGCATGCGGGTATGGCAATTATGGATCTTGTTCGTGATAATATTTGCGCAAGAGATATCATCAATGAGCGCTCGATCCAAAACGCTCTTGCCTGTGATATGGCGTTGGGCTGCAGCTCCAACAGCGTGTTGCATTTGCTGGCGATCGCGAACGAAGCAGGCGTAAAGCTTGACCTGAATTTGTTTAATGAAATGAGCGCAAAGGTTCCCAATCTTTGCCATCTGGCTCCCGCGGGACCCACACATATTCAGGATCTGGATGCGGCGGGAGGAATTCCTGCGGTACAGGCTGAGCTGATGAAGAAGGGTCTGTTGGACGCGGATGCTCCTACGGTTACAGGTAAAACGGTAGGGGAGAACGTAAAGGGCGCGTACATAAAAAATCAAAATGCCATTCGTCCCATCGATGATCCATACAGTGCCACGGGCGGAATTCAGATCCTGTGGGGGAATATCGCGCAAAAGGGCTGTGTTGTAAAACGCAGTGCCGTGGCACCTGAAATGCTTTGCCATAGCGGTCCCGCGCGTGTGTTCAATTCGGAGGACGAGGCAATTGCCGCGATTTACGCGGGCAAGATCGTTGACGGAGACGTGGTGGTTATTCGCTACGAGGGACCGAAGGGCGGTCCGGGTATGAGAGAAATGCTCAATCCTACCAGCGCGCTGGCAGGAATGAAATTAGATAAAACGGTGGCATTGATCACGGACGGACGTTTTTCGGGAGCCAGCAGAGGCGCTTCGATCGGACATGTCAGCCCCGAGGCGGCAGACGGCGGTAACATTGCGTTGATCGAGGAAGGGGACATGATTGAGATCAATATTCCCGACGCGTCCATCAATGTAAAGGTCAGCGATGAGGTGTTGGCGGAACGCAGAGCCTTGTATACCGCTCCCGAGCCCAATGTGAAATCCGGATGGTTGGCAAGATACGCTAAGCTGGTCAGCGGCGCGGATCAGGGTGCCGTAATGCAATAATTAAAAATAATTAAAGCAGATAGAAACACAGGAAAGGAAGAACTATCATAGACATGATGAATAATGCGAATAAATATACAAGACAGTATTTTCCCGCACCCAACGCGGAATCAAAATGGGTGAAGAAAAATTATATCGATAAACCGCCTGTTTGGTGTTCCGTTGACCTCAGAGACGGAAATCAAGCGTTGATCATTCCCATGAGCTTGGAAGAAAAATTGGACTTTTTCAAGCTTCTCGTAAAGGTGGGCTTTAAAGAGATCGAGGTTGGTTTTCCGGCGGCTTCTGAGACAGAATATAAATTTCTCCGCACATTGATCGAGGAAAATTTGATCCCCGATGATGTAACGGTTCAGGTGTTAACACAGTCCCGAGAGCATATTATCAAAAAGACCTTTGAAAGCCTGAAGGGTGCGAAAAACGCCATTGTTCATCTGTATAATTCTACCTCGGTGGCTCAGAGAGAGCAGGTGTTCAAGAAATCCAAGCAGGAAATTATCGATATAGCCGTTAAGGGAGCGGAGCTGTTTAATAAATACAGCGAGGAGTTAGGGGTAAATTACCGTTATGAGTATTCACCCGAATCCTTTACCTGTACCGAGCCCGAGTTCGCTCTGGAAATTTCCAATGCGGTGCTGGATGTTTGGAAGCCTACCAAGGAACGCCCCGTTATTATCAATCTGCCCGTAACGGTTCAGGTCTCCATGCCTCATGTGTACGCCAATCAAGTGGAATACATGAACAATCATTTGAAATACCGTGAGAATGTTATTATTTCTCTTCATCCTCATAATGACCGAGGCTGCGCTGTTGCCGATGCCGAAATGGGATTGCTTGCGGGCGGTGACAGAATTGAGGGAACATTGTTTGGCAATGGTGAGAGAACAGGTAACGTTGACATTGTAACCATGGCAATGAATATGTACGCGCAGGGCATTGATCCTCAGTTGGATTTCTCCGATATGCCGTCGGTAACCGATCTTTATGAGCGCGTGACACGGATGCAGGTCTATGACCGTACACCTTATGCGGGAAAACTGGTGTTTGCCGCGTTTTCGGGATCGCATCAGGATGCCATCGCAAAGGGAATGAAGTGGCGTGAAGATCACACCTGCCGTTACTGGACGGTACCGTATTTGCCCATTGACCCTCAGGATGTGGGAAGAGAATACGAAACCGACGTGATCCGAATCAATTCTCAGTCCGGAAAGGGTGGAATCGGATATCTTCTGGAGCACAATTTTGGATATGCTCTGCCTCCTAAAATGCGGGAGGATGTGGGCTATACCGTTAAGAATTATTCTGACCGTTCGCACAAGGAGCTCTCTCCCGCGGAGGTTTTGGATATCTTTAAAAATGAATATGTCAATATCAACGCTCCTGTTGAAATGGAGGATTATCACTTTGTAAGAAAAGGAAACAGCATTAAGGCGATCATTACCATTTCTCAGAACGGAAATACAAGAGATATTTCCGCGGAAGGAAACGGACGTTTGGACGCTGTCAGCAACGCGATCAAGCAGCATCTGGGCATTGAATACTCTAATCTGACCTATACAGAGCATGCTTTGACGACAGAATCGACCTCTCAGGCAATCACTTATGTCAGCATTACCTTTAAGGATGGAAAAACCAGTTGGGGAGCCGGTGTGCATGACGATATTATAGCGGCATCTATTTGCGCCCTGCTTTCCGCAGTCAACCGCAAGCTTTCCACAAACTAATACAGGACTGATAAAAGAGGTGAATTTTATGGGAATGACAATGACACAAAAGATTCTGGCAGCCCATGCGGGACTGGAATCGGTTAAAGCAGGACAGCTGATTATGGCAAATCTGGATATGGTTCTCGGAAACGATATTACATCACCGGTTGCCATCAACGAATTCTATAAGAACGGTTTTGACAGCGTGTTTGATAAGGATAAAATTTCCTTGGTCATGGATCACTTTGTTCCGAACAAGGATATTAAGGCGGCTCAGCAGTGCAAGCAGTGCCGTACCTTCGCCAAGTGCTTTTCTATTACAAATTATTATGATGTAGGCGATATGGGGATCGAACACGCGCTTCTTCCCGAAAAAGGGTTGGTTGGACCGGGAGAGCTGATTATCGGAGCCGACTCTCACACCTGTACCTACGGCGCTTTAGGGGCTTTTTCCACCGGCGTGGGAAGCACGGATATGGCAGCGGGAATGGCAACTGGCAAGGCATGGTTTAAGGTTCCTTCCGCCATTCGCTTTAAGCTGATTGGCGCGCTGAAGCCTTTGGTCTCGGGTAAAGATGTTATTTTACATATTATCGGAATGATCGGTGTTGACGGCGCGTTGTACCGCTCTATGGAATTCTGCGGAGAAGGCATGAAGTCCTTGTCTATGGATGACCGCCTTTGTATGGCGAATATGGCAATTGAGGCAGGCGCGAAAAACGGCATTTTCGAGGTGGATGATGTCACTCTCGCCTATGTCAAAGATCGGGTAATGCGTCCGATCACCGTTTATTCTGCCGACGAGGATGCGGAATATGACGAGGAATATATCATTGATCTTTCCGCCATTGAGCCTACCGTCGCTTGTCCTCATCTTCCCGAGAATACGAAAAACGCAAGAGAGCTGACAGATATCGAACCCGATCAGGTGGTGATCGGATCCTGTACCAATGGCAGACTTTCGGATATGAAAGCGGCGGCAGAGATCATGAAGGGCAAGCATATTGCCGAGCATGTGAGATGTATCGTGATCCCCGCGACACAAAAGATCTACAAGGAATGTATTCGGCTTGGCTATATCGATACCTTTATCGATGCGGGCTGTGTTGTTTCCACACCCACATGCGGACCGTGCTTGGGCGGATATATGGGTATCCTTGCCGAGGATGAGATCGCGGTGGCAACCACAAACCGTAACTTCGTGGGAAGAATGGGTCACGTAACATCCAAAATCTACCTCGCCAGCCCCGAGGTGGCGGCGGCAACGGCAATTGCCGGAAGGATCTGCGATCCGAGAGATTTAAAATAAGGAGAAGAGAGCAATGAATGTAAACGGATTGGTACATAAATACGGCGATAATGTAGATACCGATGTTATTATTCCCGCAAGATATTTGAATACTTCCGATCATAAGGAGCTTGCTTCTCACTGTATGGAGGATATCGATCTTGACTTCACCAAAAAGGTTAAGACGGGAGATATTATGGTCGGCGGCGCAAATTTTGGATGCGGATCATCCAGAGAGCACGCTCCTATCGCGATCAAGAATTCGGGAATTTCCTGCGTGATCGCGAAAACCTTCGCAAGGATATTTTTCAGGAACGCGATCAACATCGGATTGGCTATTCTGGAGTGTCCGGAGGCAAGCGAGAAGATTCAAAGCGGTGATGAGGTCACGGTCGATTTCGATACAGGCATTATCACAAATGTAACAAAAAATGAAACCTATCAGGCTGAGCCTTTTCCGGAATTTATTAAGGATATTATTCGGGCAGACGGGCTGATGAATTCTATTGGAAAGCGGTGAAGAACATGAAAAAGAACATTGCGGTTCTGAAGGGGGACGGTATCGGTCCCGAGATCGTTGATCAGGCAATTTTGGTGTTGAATAAGGTTGCCGAAAAATACGGTCATGAATTTAATTATACCGAGGTTGATATCGGAGGCTGCAGTATAGATAAATACGGTGTTCCGATTACAGAAGAGGGAATGGCGGCATGCAAGGCTTCAGACAGTGTTCTTCTGGGCGCTGTGGGCGGTCCGAAATGGGATGGGGTGGATCCGTCCATCCGTCCTGAAAAGGCACTTTTGGCAGTCCGTAAGGAGCTTGGTCTTTTCGCAAATCTGCGCCCCACAAAGCTCTTTTCTCAGCTTGCCGATTCCTCTCCCTTGAAGGAAAGCATCGTAGGAAACGGAATCGATCTGATGATCGTTCGTGAGTTGACAGGCGGTATCTATTTTGGAAAGAGAAGAACCGAAACGCTTCAGGGCGAAAAGGTAGCGACCGATGAAATGACTTACAGTGAGCATGAGATCGAACGGATTGGACGCGTGGCATTTGAAACGGCAAGAAAAAGAGGAAAAAGGGTAGCTTCGGTAGATAAAGCAAATGTGCTGGATTCCTCCAGACTCTGGAGAGCGGTTATGCATCGTCTTTCGGAGGAATATTCCGATGTGGAATATTCGGATATTCTGGTGGATAATACCGCGATGCAATTGATTAAAAATCCCTCCCAATTTGATGTGATCGTAACTGAAAACATGTTTGGCGATATTCTTTCCGATGAGGCAAGCATGTTGACGGGCTCCATCGGAATGATGCCCTCGGCAAGTCTGTCCTCGGGCTCCTTGGGCATGTATGAGCCGATTCACGGTTCGGCACCGGATATCGCGGGGATGAATCTTGCGAATCCTTTGGGAACTATTATGTCGGCGGCAATGATGCTCAGATATTCTTTTGATATGGTTGAAGAGGCAAACGCTATTGAGGCGGCAGTTAACAAGGTGTTGGATGACGGTTACCGAACTGCCGATATCTGGAAGGAAGGCTTCCAAAAGATCGGTTGCGCGGAAATGGGCGCCGCTGTGGCGGAACGCTTGTAAGAAGCTTATAAAACATTTGTAAGGAAGTGTGAAAAAATGCTGGAAATCAAATATGAACTTGTAGAAGAAAGAAAAGTAAAGCCCGATTGGGATCATTTGGGCTTTGGAAAACATTTTACCGATCATATGTTTATTATGGACTATCATGAGGGACAGGGATGGCATGACGCGCGTATCGTTCCGTATCAAAATCTTTCTCTGGATCCCGCGTGCATGGTATTTCATTACGCGCAGGAAATGTTTGAGGGACTGAAAGCATACCGTACTCCTGATGGATCGGTCCAGCTTTTCAGACCCGATAAAAACATTGAGCGGATGAATAATACAAATACAAGACTTTGTATTCCTCATCTAAATCCCGATGACGTTTTGGATGCGCTAAAGGCACTTGTGTCCGTAGAAAAGGAATGGGTACCCTGTAATGAGGGAACCTCCCTGTATATCCGTCCCTTTATTATCGCTACCGATGTACAGTTAGGCGTTCACCCCTCAAAGAGCTATAAATTTATGATTATCCTCAGTCCTGTGGGATCTTATTATCCCGAGGGAATTAAGCCGGTAAAGATTTTCGTTGAACGGGAATACGTAAGAGCGGTCAAGGGCGGAACGGGCTATGCCAAGGTCGGCGGAAATTACGCCTGTTCTTTGATCGGTCAGCAAAAAGCGGAAGAGATGGGATACTCGCAGGTTCTTTGGCTGGATGGAATCGAACACAAATATATTGATGAAGTCGGCGCGATGAATGTATTTTTTGTGATCGACGGCAAGGTAGTAACCCCCGCGCTGGAGGAAGGAAATATTCTTCCCGGAGTAACACGAGCCTCTTGTATTCAGCTTTTGAAGAGCTTCGGATATACAGTAGAGGAGCGGAAGCTTTCCTTGGATGAGGTGATGGAGGCTTACAAAAACGGTAAGCTGAACGAGGCGTTTGGCACCGGAACGGCAGCGGTCGTATCTCCTATGGGACTGTTGGATACGGGAGATTTGCAAATGGTGATCAATAATGGTGAGATCGGAGAGGTTGCGCAAAAGCTTTACGATACGCTGACGGGAATTCAATGGGGAAAAATCTCCGACGAGTTCGGATGGACAGTAGCTGTTGATTGATGAATTAAATGAGGTGACGCAAAAATTATTGCGCCACCTCATTTGTGGGTATGAATATAAAATGAATATATACAATTTATATTCAAACGAGATGCGGCGAATTTTTGAATATATTTTTGAATATTATTCAAAATTGTGCAGATTGTTCATATGTTAAGTACAAAATTCGAAAAATATTGTTACGAGAGTATATTGACAATTTAATAAATTGGGTGTATAATATACACAAATCAATGAATATTATGCATTTAAAACGCATATATCAAAACAAAATATTATAAGGCAGGAGAACAATTATGGAAAAGAAAGATATAAAAAAGGTCGTGCTGGCATATTCAGGCGGTTTGGATACCTCTATCATTATCCCGTGGCTGAAGGAAAATTATAATAATTGTGAGGTTATCGCGGTCAGCGGAAATGTGGGACAGAGTGATGAGCTGGAGGGCTTGGAAGAAAAAGCAATTAAAACAGGCGCGTCTAAAATTTACATAGAGGACCTGACCGATGAGTTTGTGGATGATTATGTAATTCCTACGGTAATGGCGGGAGCAAAGTACGAGGCATACATGCTGGGTACCTCCTTTGCGCGTCCTGTAATCGCGAAGCGTATCGTCGAGATCGCGAAAGCAGAGGGGGCGGACGCCATCTGCCACGGCTGCACAGGAAAGGGAAACGATCAGGTTCGTTTTGAATTGACCATTAAAGCCTTCGCTCCCGATATGCCCATTATCGCGCCTTGGCGTGAGTGGGATATCAAGTCTCGTGAGGAAGAGATCGAATACGCGGAGGCACATAATGTTCCTCTGAAGATCAACCGTGAGACAAACTACTCTAAGGATAAGAACCTGTGGCACCTGAGCCATGAGGGCTTGGATCTGGAGGATGCGGGCAATGAGCCCTTGTATGAAAAGCCCGGCTTCCTTGAGATGGGTGTATCCCCCCTTGAAGCTCCCGATACTCCTACCTATATTACCTTGGACTTTGAGCACGGACGTCCCGTTGCCTTCAACGGTGAAAAGATGAGCGCGAAAAATATTGTTCTGGCTTTGAATAAGGTTGGAGGAGAAAACGGTATCGGATTGCTTGATATCGTGGAAAACCGTCTGGTAGGCATGAAATGCCGCGGCGTATATGAAACGCCCGGCGGAGAGATCCTGTATGCGGCACACAACTACTTGGAGACCTTGTGCTTGGATAAATATACGGCACATAAGAAGGAAGAGCTGGCAGTCACATTTGCGGATCTTGTTTATAACGGTCAGTGGTTTACTCCCTTGCGTGAAGCGCTTTCCGCGTTTGTGGATAAGACCCAGGAAAATGTAACGGGTACGGTTAAGCTGAAGCTGTATAAGGGCAACATTATCAAAGCCGGAGCATGGAGCGATTATTCTCTCTACTCGGAAGAGATCGCTACCTTTGGTGAGGATCATGTTTATAATCAGGCAGACGCTACAGGATTTATTAATTTGTTTGGCTTGCCGATTAAGGTTCAAGCACAGGTTAACGCAAAAAACAATAAAAACCTGAAATAATTGAAAAGGAAGAGTTTTGCCTGCCGCCGAGGGGTGACAGGCAAAACGTGTATAAAAAATCAGTATGGAAAAGATGTGGGCAGGCAGGTTTGCCAAGGCTTTGGACAGCAAAGCGGATGACTTTAATTCCTCCATCCGGTTTGATTGTAAAATGTATCAGCAGGACATCAGAGGATCGATGGCACACGCGGAAATGCTGGCGGCGCAGGGGATCATTTCTCAAGAGGACAGTGAGAAGATCGTAGATGGCTTGTGTGAGATTTTGGAGGATCTGAATAGCGGAAAGCTTGATTTCGATATGAAGTGTGAAGACATTCATATGTTTGTGGAGGCAGAGCTGACCTCCAGGATCGGCGAGGCGGGAAAGAGATTGCACACGGCAAGAAGCCGAAACGATCAGGTTGCGGTGGATGTGAGAATGTATCTGCGCGACGAAGCCGAAGAAATCATTGAATTGTTAAAACAGTTAATTGCCGATATTACCGATCAAGCGGAGGCGAATAAAGGGGTGATTGTGCCGGGCTATACCCATTTACAGCGTGCGCAGCCGATTACCTTTGGACACCATTTGATGGCGTATGCCATGATGTTGCTTCGGGATATCGGTCGGCTCAGAGACGCGAAGGCAAGAATGAATTTCTCACCGCTGGGCTCTTGCGCGCTGGCAGGCACCACCTATGCTACCGACCGCCGTATGGAGGCGCGAAAGCTTGGCTTTGACGGCATTACGCTCAATAGTATAGACGGCGTTTCCGACCGTGATTTTTGCATCGAGTTTATGAGTGCTTTTTCCCTTATTATGATGCACCTGTCTCGCTTCTCCGAGGAAATTATTCTTTGGTCCAGCTGGGAATTCCGATACGTGGAGTTGGATGATTCTTATACAACGGGCTCCTCTATCATGCCTCAAAAGAAGAATTCCGATATGGCGGAGCTTGTTCGGGGAAAAACAGGTAGGGTGTATGGAGATCTTATGACCTTGCTTACTCTCATGAAGGGACTTCCTTTGGCATATAACAAGGATATGCAAGAGGATAAGGAGGCATTGTTTGACTCCATTGAAACGGTCAAAATGTGCTTGGATATTTTTGCGCCCATGATTCGAACCATGCGTGTGAAGCCCTCAAATATGTACCGTGCCGCGCAGGAGGGCTTTATCAACGCCACGGATCTTGCGGACTATCTGACACGAAAGGGAATGCCTTTCCGAAGCGCTTATAAGATCGTTGGTCAGATCGTCGCGGAATGTATTTCGGGAAAATGCGTGCTGGACACGCTCCCTATGGAAGCGTATCGTAAGCACAGTGAGCTGTTTGAGGAAGATCTGTATCAGGAAATCTCACTGGAGACCTGTGTAAATAAGCGCATCTCTGAAGGAGGAACCTCGGTTTCCTCTGTGGAAGCGCAGGTGGCATTCGTAAGAAAGGAATTGCAAGAATGAAAAAGGTTTTTATAGATGGAAGTGTGGGAACAACAGGCTTAAGAATTTATGAACGTTTAAGTGATCGTAAGGACCTCACGCTTATGCTCTTGCCCGAGACGGAGCGAAAGGATCCCGCGGCAAGGAAAAAAGCGCTGAATTCATGCGATATCGCTTTTCTTTGTTTACCGGATGCCGCCGCCATTGAGGCGGTCAATATGATCGAAAATCCCGATGTCACCGTAATTGACGCTTCTACCGCCCATCGGACCGACGCGGGCTGGTGCTATGGATTTCCCGAGCTTTCCGAAGCTCTCGCGAAGGCGTTGCCCGCCTCTAAACGAATCGCTGTTCCGGGATGCCACGCAAGCGGATTTATCTCGTTGGTCTATCCTTTGATCGAGAGCGGGATCCTGTCCGCGTCACAGGCGCTTACGTGTCATTCGATTACAGGATATAGCGGAGGAGGCAAAAAAATGATTGCCGACTATGAGGATAACGAGCTTGATTATCTTTTGGGAGCGCCTCGGCAGTATGGATTGACGCAGCAGCATAAGCACCTGAAGGAAATGAAAAAGATCACGGGACTTGAAAAAGAACCTATTTTCTGCCCGATTGTTTCAAATTTTTATAGCGGAATGACCGTAACGGTTCCGTTGTTCGCCTCCCAGCTCCAAAAGGGAAGCATAGAGGAGATCCGTGAGATCTATCGAAAAAAATATACGGGTGATATCGTTACATACATAGAAAAGGCGGATCAGGAAGGCTTTATTTCGGCACACGCTATGTCGGAAAAAGATTCCATGGCGATAACTGTTGCCGGAAATGAGGAGCGGATTTTGCTGATTGCCATGTATGACAATTTGGGCAAGGGCGCGTCGGGTGCCGCGGTGGAATGTATGAATTTGGTTTTGGGGGTAGATCCCAAAACCGGTCTGGAGCTGTAAGATATATAAAAATATATAAAAAGATGTTTAAAAGTAAGTAAAAGCATAAGTAAAAGCAAAAGAAAGGAAATAAATCAATGAAACAGATTAACGGCGGCGTATGCGCGGCAATGGGATTCCGTGCCAACGGAATTCACTGCGGTATTCGTAAAAATAAGACAAAGCGGGATCTTGCTTTGATCGTCAGCAGTGTACCGGCTTCTGCCGCGGCGGTATATACACAGAATTTGGTAAAGGGAGCTCCCCTTACCGTAACAAAGGATCATATTTCCGACGGCGTGGCTCAGGCAATGATCTGCAATAGCGGAAATGCCAATACCTGCAACGCTAACGGAATTGAAATTGCCGAACAGATGTGTGAGCTGTTGGCAAAGGAAATAAATATTTCAGCGAAGGATGTGATCGTAGCCTCGACAGGCGTAATCGGACAGCCCCTGGATATTACCCCCATCGCCAACGGAATTCCTTCCTTGGTTGCCGGACTGGGAGATCACAGTCATTATGCCTGTGAGGGGATCATGACCACAGATACCAAAGCAAAGGAGATTTCCTTTGAGTTTGAGATTGGCGGCGTACCCTGTCGTATCGGCGGTATCGCCAAGGGAAGCGGAATGATCCACCCGAATATGGCGACAATGCTTGTGTTTGTTACTACAGACTGTGCCATTACCTCCGAGATGCTTTCCAAAGCATTGAAGGAAGACGTGAAAACCTCCTTTAATATGGTAAGCGTGGACGGAGATACCTCTACCAATGACATGGTGTCTATTATGGCGAACGGTCTTGCGGGTAACGCTGTGATTGATTGTGAAGGTGAAAGCTTCGATGTATTTTGTCAGGCACTTCATAATGTAACGGCGTATCTTTGCCGTATGATCGCGGGGGACGGAGAAGGTGCCACGAAATTACTTGAGTGTATCGTTACAGGCGCGAAATGCGATCATTGCGCTAAGGTAGTAGCGAAATCTGTTATCTGCTCCTCCTTGTTTAAAGCGGCAATGTTCGGCGCGGATGCTAACTGGGGACGGGTACTGTGCGCGATTGGATACAGCGGAGCGAATGTTGATATCCATGCGGTGGATGTGTCCTTCCGTTCAGCAAAGGGAGAACTCGCGGTTTGTAAATCGGGCGCGGGAATTCCTTTCTCGGAAGAGCTGGCAAAAGAAATTCTGTTGGAAAGTGAAATTCAAGTTCTGATCGAGCTTAACAGCGGAGAGGGAACCGCTACCGCGTGGGGATGTGACCTGACATATGATTATGTGAAGATCAACGGCGATTACCGTACATAATTTTTGCGGAAATCAAATCGAACGGAGAAAAAATAATGGATATTAATAACGCACAGCGTGCCCAAGTTTTGGTGGAGGCACTGCCGTACATAAAAAAGTATTATAATAAGATCATTGTTGTGAAATACGGCGGAAACGCCATGATCAATGATGAATTGAAGGAAGCGGTAATGGGAGATATCGTGCTGCTTTCTCTGATCGGAATCAAGGTCGTTTTGGTGCATGGCGGCGGTCCCGAGATTACTGAAATGCTGGGAAGGATCGGAAAAAAGAGCGAATTTGTCAATGGCTTGCGTGTTACCGATAAGGAATCGGTGGATATCGTGCAAATGGTTCTTGCGGGAAAGATCAATAAAAATCTTGTTAACCTGCTCCAGAATAAAGGCGGAAAGGCAATCGGACTTTGCGGAATTGACGGCCACATGATCAAAGCTAAGCAGCTGGATGAAAGACTTGGCTATGTGGGTGAGATCACAGACGTAAATGTGGAGCCGATTTTGGATGTTTTGGAAAAGGGCTATATTCCCGTGGTATCCACGGTAGGATATGACAACGAAGGCAATAGCTATAACATTAATGCAGATACCGCGGCTGCCCGTATCGCGGGACAATTGAAATGCGAGAGCTTGATCTCCATGACCGATATTGACGGAATTCTTCGGGATAAGAACGATCCTTCCACATTGATCTCAAAGATCAATGTCAGTGACGCGCCTCAGCTCATACGGGAAGGAATTATCAGCGGCGGAATGATCCCCAAGATCAACTGCTGTATCGAAGCGATTCGCCAAGGGGTAGGGAAGGTATTTGTCATTGACGGACGGATCCCTCACGCGATTTTGATAGAGACCCTAACCGATGAGGGAATCGGAACCATGTTTGTATCGGGGAATTGATTATGGATATAAAAAAAATTGACGAACAGTATGTGGCACCCACATACGCGCGCTTTCCTGTCTGCTTAACAGAAGGAAAAGGATCGAGGGTCAAGGATTCTGACGGGAAAGAGTATATTGATCTCGGAACGGGAATTGCCGTAAACGGATTTGGTGTTGCGGATCAGGAATGGATCGATGCGGTCACCTCTCAGCTTGGCAAAATTCAACATACCTCGAATCTTTATTACAGCGAGCCTTGCGCGCTTCTCGCGGAGCAGCTCTGCTTGCGCACAGGGATGAAAAAGGTTTTTTTCTCCAATTCGGGCGCGGAGGCAAATGAATGCGCGATCAAAGCGGCAAGAAAATACGGAGAGAAGACAAAGGGCGCGGAGTATACTACCATTATTACGCTGCGGGACAGCTTTCACGGAAGAACCGTTACAACGCTTGCCGCGACAGGACAGGATGTGTTTCACAAGGACTTTTTGCCGTTGACCGAAGGATTTGTCCATGCGGAAGCCAACAATTTGTCGGATGTAAAGCGCTTGGTTGAGGAAAATCCCTGTTGTGCTATTATGTTTGAGGTGGTACAAGGGGAAGGCGGCGTTCGACCGCTGAGCCTTGAATTTTTGCAGGAAATTGAAAAGCTTGCCAAAGAGAAGGATCTGCTTTTGATCGCCGATGAGGTACAAACGGGCAACGGACGAACCGGTAAGCTGTACGGTTATATGAATTTTGATATTCTTCCCGATATTGTAACTACGGCAAAAGGGTTGGGCGGCGGATTGCCCATTGGTGCCACGATGTTGGGAGAAAAGGTGGCGGATATCTATGCTCCCGGTATGCACGGATCGACCTTTGGCGGAAATCCTGTTTGCTGCGCGGGCGCGTTGAATATTCTTTCCCGATTGGACGATAGAATGTTGGCTGGCGTATGTGAAAGAAGCCGCTACATTTTCGAGGAGCTGACGGGAGCGGAGGGAATCCTCAGCGTAACGGGGCTTGGCTTGATGATCGGAATAGAATGTGAAAAGAGCGCATCCGATGTAATTGAGCAGTGCCGTGAAAAAGGAGTGCTGGTCATTAAAGCCAAGCATAAGGTTCGCCTGCTTCCGGCGCTGAATATTGATATGAATGATTTGAAACAGGCAATAGCCGTATTAAAGGAGGTTTGCAAGCAGTGAAGCATCTTTTGAAATTAATGGATTGGTCCGAGCAGGAAATTACAGAGGTCTTAAATTTGGCGGACCAATTGAAATACGAGAAGAAAAACGGAATCAAGCACCCCATTTTGGCAGGTAAGACTTTAGGTATGATTTTTGAAAAATCCTCTACAAGAACCCGTGTGTCCTTTGAGGTAGGAATGTATGATCTTGGCGGATCCGCACTCTTCCTCAGCTCCCGCGATCTTCAGATCGGACGCGGAGAACCGGTAGAGGATACGGCAAGAGTTCTTTCTCGCTATCTTGACGGTATTATGATCCGTACCTTCGCGCAAGAGGAAGTGGAAAAATTGGCGGAGTGCGGCAGTATACCGATTATCAACGGTCTGACCGATTATTGCCACCCCTGTCAGGTATTGGCGGATCTTATGACGATCCGCGAGCATAAGGGAGTGATCAAGGGCAATAAAATGTGCTATATCGGAGACGGTAACAATATGACCAACTCCTTAATTGTTGGCGGAATCAAAATGGGGATGACTGTTTCGGTTGCTTGCCCCAACGGATATGAGCCCGATGCCGAGATCATGAAATGGGCAGAAGAAACAGGACGCTTTAGCTGTACAGACAATGTTTTGGAGGCGGCAAAGGATGCGGATGTTCTTTGTACCGATGTTTGGGCATCTATGGGACAGGAATCAGAGGCGGAGGAGAGAAAGAAGATCTTTAAGGGATATCAGATCAACTCCGAGGTTATGGCGGTTGCCAAGAGCGACGCTATGGTTTTGCATTGTCTGCCCGCTCATCGTGAGGAGGAGATTACGGCAGAGGTCTTTGAAGCGCACGCTAACGAGATCTTTGATGAAGCGGAAAACCGTTTGCACGCTCAGAAGGCAGTTTTGGTTAAGTGCCTTTCTTAAGCCATTGTGCATATTTGTTATATATATTTGATATAATTTGTATAAAATGCCGTATTTTTTGAAATACGGCATTTTATATTGACAAAAAATAAGTTTTTGAGTATAATTTCAATATAAACCGATGATTAAGAAGAGTAGTCGAAGGGAATCGATAATAGAGAATTGCCGTGGGTGGAAAGGTGATACGTAGCTTCGATGAATGGACTTATGAGGGCGGACGAAAGGGCATGCTTTTATGTGCTTGAGTAGTAACCGACGGAAGCCGAATCCGTTACAGTTCGGAATTGCTGTATGGCGATGCAAAGCGGATGTTTCACATCAATCATGGGTGGTACCGCAGGTTATTCCTGTCCCTGAATCGAAGGGGCAGTTTTTTGTTTTTATGGGGGATCGATATGTTTGTTCTTTCAAAACGATGGCGGAAAAGAAGTTGACCGTATTATAAAGTTAAAATAAAAATTTGGATATATATTTTTGCATATTTTTGGAGGAAAGAAAATGAAATTTAACGGAATTGATTTTGATACTTATTTTAAGACATACCCCGATCAGGACGGCTTTTTTGGAAAATATGGCGGAGCGTATATTTCTGAAGATCTGAAAAAAGCGATGGAGGAAATTACGGAGGCTTATTTTACTATTTGCAAGTCCAGTAAATTTATAAGCGAGCTGCGCAGGATCCGCAAGGAATTTCAGGGCAGACCTACGCCGATCTCTTACTTGGAAAGACTGTCCGGAACGATCGGAAATGTTCAGCTGTATGTAAAAAGAGAGGACCTCAATCATACAGGTGCCCATAAGCTGAATCACTGTATGGGAGAAGCCCTGCTCGCGAAGTATATGGGTAAGAAAAAGGTGATTGCGGAAACAGGCGCCGGACAGCACGGTGTTGCTCTTGCGACGGCAGCGGCATATTTCGGCTTGGAATGTGATATTTATATGGGCGCTGTTGACATAAAAAAACAGGCTCCGAATGTGGCAAGAATGAGAATTTTGGGAGCGAATGTTATTGAGGTAACCGAAGGCCTTCAGACATTGAAGGAGGCTGTGGATGCCGCGTTTGCCGCGTATGCCAGAGAATATAAAGACAGTATCTATTGTATTGGTTCGGTTTTGGGACCGCATCCGTTCCCGATGATGGTAAGGGATTTCCAAAGCGTTGTGGGGATCGAGGCGAGAGAGCAGTTCACATCCATGACAGGTGAGCTTCCCGATGCTATCGTTGCCTGTGTGGGCGGCGGATCAAACGCGGCAGGCTTCTTCTCGGGATTTTTAAATGACCCTGTGGAGATCTACGGCGTGGAGCCTCTGGGAAGAGGACCGAAGCTTGGAGATCATGCCGCAAGCTTGAAGTACGGAACAGAGGGAATTATGCATGGCTTTAACAGTATTATGCTGAAGGATGAAAACGGTGAGCCTGCTCCCGTATATTCGGTTGCCAGCGGACTTGACTATCCTTCCTCTGGACCGGAGCATGCTTTCTTGCGTGATTTGGGACGTGTTAAATACGACGTAGCGGACGATGAAGAGACGATTGACGCTTTCTTTGCTCTTTCAAGATTGGAAGGAATTATTCCAGCTATTGAGAGTGCTCACGCTGTCGCTTTTGGAATGAAGCTTGCGAAGCAGATGGGCAAGGGATCTATTTTGATCAATCTCTCGGGACGCGGAGATAAGGATATGGATTATGTCATTGAACAGTACGGAATCCGATAAATGATCGAGACTATTTGTAAAATAAAGCTTGATGGGGTGTCACGCTGATTTTCGTGACACCCCTCAGTCTGTCGAAAAAGCATTAATTTCATTTTGCCGACACGCAAGAGCGTGTCATTCTGAGCGGAGCAGAATCCCCGGTGAGGATTCTGCGTAGCCGAACCCGACGAAAGGAGGGCGCCGTAAGGCGGAATCTTGGCAAAAAGGGATCGTTGGTACGCCACCAAGATTCTG
>JAZSPS010000008.1:0-2876 GCA_045537595.1 Eubacteriales bacterium | reverse complement strand
GAATCCTTGCCGAGCTTGCGAGGCAAATGGATGCGAAGCAACCATTCTTTTTGCGGTTACTTTAATCCTTTTACCGCCATGAGCGCGGACAAAATCTCTGCCGCGTCTCCCCGAGTTACAGGGGAAAGAGGTGAAATGCTTCCCTGATAGGAGGTCATGATCCCCATGGAATTCAATGAATAGATCGATGCCGCCGCCCAAGCGGGAATCTCCTTGGAATCGCTAAAGCTGGGCGTTACGGTGGGGGTCGCCGCGTCGATCATATTACCGATCAGAACCGCGGCTTCTGCCCGCGTAATTGCCCGATCCGGATAAAAGCAAAGCACACCGTCCGCATTCTTTTCCCCCTTTATATAGCCAAGCTCATAGGCTGCCGCTATGTAATTTTTCATATGGTCGGGGATATCCGCGCTGTCGGCGAATACCGCCGTATTGCCCTCGCTGACCTCGGTAATTCCCATGGCGTGCATCGCCATAACGGTAAATTCTCCTCGGCTGACGGTTTTTTCGGGGTAAAAATAGGTGTCCGAGCCTACCTGTGTTCCGCTCATGATCCCCTCTTCTGTCATGGTCAGTGCCGCGTTGTAGCTGGGGGAATTTGCCATGTCCGCGTATACCACGGAGGTAGACGGCTTGGTGATGGTCAGAGCTACGGTGGCCGACGCGCTGTAATTGCCGTAAATGTCACGGGCAACATAGGTAAAGGAATCCTTTCCCGAGCTGTTGCCTATGGGGGTGTAGGTGTATTCTCCCGTTTTGCGGTCGGTCAGCTCCAGAAGTCCCGATTCCGGATAGGAAACGATCTCAATAATGGTCTCATCCCCATCGGGATCATAACAGGAAAGTGTGCCGTAAAGGGTTATATTTCTGTGAGTGCTGACGTTCAGGGATGCCTCGGGAACCATGCTCAGGGTGGGACAATAGTTGACCTTATCCAAAAGATACAAGCGACAGGTCATCTCCACAGGAGAATCGTTGACACAAAAACGGAAGGAAGTTTCGGAGATACTGTTTCCCTTTGCCGTGTAGCTCAGCAGAGAAAGATTGCCTCCGCTGATGGTCTGCTGTCCGTTGATTACCGTGTTGCCCAAACGAAGCTCTCCGTCGGTAATGGGAGGGGCTTTTGTAATGGTAACCGTAGTGATTTCGGAAAGATTGACCGCTCTGGCAAAATCATCACGCTCAAAAACAATGCTGTTTCCCTTTAAGCCCGCCATAGCCATGCTGTTTTCCTCCGCCAAAACGTAAAGGGCAGGAGATACCACCGCCGATTGGGTATCCGCGAAGGTGTTCAGCGAGGCGGCTGACGCTCCCCCGAGGATCAGGAATAAAAAGCAAAAGGAAAATAAAACGGGACGGCGAATTTTTTGATCCTTTTTTTTCAGGGCTTCCTTTTGCCCCTTTCGGTTTATCCGAATTTTTTTCTTTTTCATCATCATATCGGAGCTCCTCCATCCATCGATAAGTATTAAATTTACGGAACGCGCGGACCGCATTGCGTTTTGATTTCCTACCACAAGTCTATCGACGGCATATAAAATTTATGACAGATCCAAGGGATTTTCGAAAAAGATTTAAAAAGAATTCAAAAGATTTTCTGTTCCCCTTTTCTTTTTCCCTAAAGTGTAGTATAATAAAGTATAATTAGGGCACATCAAAAAAGAGCTTTGATAATGAGGCATGCGGAAGGAGGCGCTTTATGAGCAAGGAGGGACAGCTGACCTGTTGCTTTACAGGTCACCGCACCATCAGTGAGGAGCATATATGTCGAATTCCGGAGATGTTGGATGAGGTGCTGGAGGAGTGTATCCAGGAAGGGGTGACTGTCTTTCGGACCGGAGGCGCCATCGGGTTTGATACGCTTGCCGCATTGAAGGTGCTTGAAAAAAGAAGGAAATACCCGAATATCCGCTTGGAGCTTTGTCTTCCATGCCGAGATCAGACCGCGGGGTGGAATGACTACTTTCGTTCGGTATACGAAAATATTCTTGGCCATGCCGATAAGATTACGTATCTTTATGACCGATATACAGCGGGGTGTATGATGGAAAGAAACCGAATGCTGGTGGACGGAAGTCAGATCTGTATCGGGTTTTGCGTGAGACAAAAGGGCGGAAGCGCGTATACCCTCGGATATGCCAAGAAAAAAGGCTTACGGGTCATCAATCTGGCAAATAAGCAGTAATGCCGTAATCATAAAAAATCTGCCGCGTAAGAAAAAAGAAAAAGGAAAAAAGAAAAAGGGGCTAATTCAGACACTTTGGAAAAAGCATCTGAATTAGCCCTTGCTGTCTCAAAAAGAGGGAAGACATCCCCTATACGGTTAAAAGCTTAGATTTCGGGAATCACGATCTCAACTTCCTTGCCTGCCTCCGCGGACTTAGCAATTCCGTCGATGATCGCCTGGTTGTACAGGATCTGAGAAGAAGGCACGGGAGCGGGAGTTCCGTTCTTGCAAGCATCTAAGAAGGTGCGGATCTTCAGATCGAACAGACCCTCCTTCATGGTGATGATCGGGATCTCGGTCTCCACCTGAGAGCCTGCCATCTCGGAGTAGATCTTCATAGGACCGCCAACGGTTCCGTTCCAGCACTCGGTGGAAGGAATACGAAGAGCGCCCTTGGTACCCATGATGATGGTGTCACCGGGGGTGTCCAGATTCATTGCCCAAGAAATTCTGAAGTCCAGAATAATACCGCCCTCCAGACGAATGAAGGCTGCGGCGAAATCGTCCACGCCAAACAGGTCTGCGTACTCGGCACGCTTGCCGGTGGGATATCCGCAGTAATTGGGATCCTTGCCGAAGAAGTCGGACTTGTAGCCCGAAACGGTCAAAGGCTTCGGATAACCGATGGCGTTGAGAACCATGTCGAGGG
>JAZSPS010000081.1:0-42986 GCA_045537595.1 Eubacteriales bacterium | reverse complement strand
CGTTGTATAACCCTTCTTATCAGCGGCATCCATACCCATTACCGCGCCGCGGCGCTTATTCAGGTCTCCCATAACATCACCTACCAGAGAATCGGGAACCGTAATATCCAAATTCCCAATGGGCTCAAGAAGCACAGGAGCCGCAAGCTCCAAGCACTTCTTATACGCAATGCTTGCTGCCGTCTTAAAGGAAATTTCATCTGAGTCCACATCATGATAAGATCCGTCATACAGATCCGCCGCCAGCTGAACCATGGGGAAACCGGCAACTCCTTTGACCATCGCATCCTGCAAGCCCTTTTCTACCGCGGGATAGAAGTTCTTCGGAACAGTTCCGCCAACCACCGATACCGTAAAGGTCAGACCCTCATCCTCGCCGGGAGCGAAGCGAATCTTAACATGACCGTACTGACCCGAGCCGCCGTTCTGCTTCTTATGCTTTCCTTCTACATCCACACGCTTCGTAATCTTTTCTCTGTACGCGATCTTGGGAACATCGAAATTCACGCTTACGCCAAAGCGGTTTTTCAGCTTAGCGGCAAGAACCGCCAAATGCATATCGCCCTGTCCCGAAACCAGCATCTGCTTGGTCTCAGCGTTATTCTCATACTTCAGGGTCAGATCCTCTTCCAGCATTTTGACGATGCTCTGAGAGATCTTTCCTTCATCCTTCGCGGTCGCGGGAACCATCGCCTTTACATAATAGGGAGTGGGATAAGTAATGGGAGCGTAGGACAATTCGGTATTCCATGTCAGGGTATCATTGGTATTGGTTCCCGTCAGCTTTGCTACCATTCCAATGTCTCCGCAGCACAGCTCATCAACCTCTACCTGCTTTTTACCGTTCATAACATAGATATGTGCCAGCTTTTCGCTGTCGCCTGTTGTATTGTTTCGCATCAACAGATCCCGCTTTACTGTACCGTTCATCACCTTGAAGAAGGACATTTTTCCAACAAAGGGATCCGCCACGGTCTTAAACACGAACAAGGAAGGCTCGCCCTCGGGGGTGATCTCCGTCTCGCTTCCATCGGCAAGAATTTCGTTTTTCTTTGCGGTATGACGGGGGAAGGACTCGGTGATCTTGTCCAGCATGGTCCAAACGCCCCACAGCTTTGTTGCGGCACCGCAAAATACGGGAACGATATCACCGTGAATGATACCCTCATGAACCGCATTGATCGCTTCCATATGGGTAATCTCTTCACCCTCAAAGTATTTCATCATCAAGTCCTCATCGGTACTTGCGATTGCCTCCATCAGCATGTCACGGTACTTTGTTACCGCCTCCATGGATTCCTCGGGGATGATCTCCACGCTGTGGCGGCCGTTATTATCAAACACATGGGCGCTCTGATCGATCAGATCGATACATCCCGTAACCTCTCCGTTCTTTACCATGGGAATGGTGATCGGACAGATATGCTTACCGAAGGTTACATGAAGATCGTCCAGCACACGGGCAAAACGAGCGTCATTATCATCGAATTTATTGATAAAGAACGCACGAGGCAGTCCCGCGGACTCCGCGTAATTCCAGGCCAGCTCTGTACCGACCTCGATGCCCGCCTTACCGTCAACCACGATAATGGCGCTGTCGGCAACACGCAGTGCCTGACAAGCCTCACCTACAAAATCAAGATATCCGGGCGTATCCAAAAGGTTGATCTTCACGTCTTTCCATGTAAGATTCATCAGCGAGGCGGAAAGTGAAAATCCTCTCTTGATCTCCTCAGCGTCATAGTCCGACACTGTATTTCCGTCACTTACCTTTCCAAGACGGTCCGTACCGCCCGTTAAATATATCATAGACTCGGCGAGAGAAGTCTTTCCGCTTCCTCCGTGTCCCAGCAATGCAACGTTTCTGATTCTTTTGGTTTCTACAGCAGCCATTGGCTTTTCCTCCTTCCTCTCCCCTTTTGGGGAAAGCTATGAAAATATATTATATTTTTAGGGCAATGATCACATCAAATACCCGAAAATATCAAAAAACACACTGCGATATATTCATTATACAATATATTTCCATAAAATTCAAGAGGGTTTTTTGTGTTTTTAGAGGTAGAAACGTAAAAAAAAATATTTGTTTTTTGTGCATAACATCCAAAAATGTTTTATTATTATCGCATATGCAGGATCATTGCTCGGGAATGATGGGATACAATTGGATCATATTTCCACCGTCCACCACCAGCTCGGCGCCTGTAGCGTTTTTGGACAGCTCCGATCCAAAATAATAGGCGGCGTTAGCAATATCCTCAAAATCCGCGATGTCGCCGATGGGCGTAAAATTGGAGGGGGCATTTCTGCAATCGTTATAGTTGTTTTCCCAACGGTCGGTTTTAATCATACCGGGAAGAACGGCATTCACTCGGATTTTATATTTTCCCAAGTCAAACGCCAACGCGCGCATCATTCCCAACGCGCCGCTCTTGGATGCGCTGTATGCGATCCGATCCGGAATACAGCGATACGCCGTATTGGAATTAATGAACACAATGCTGCCCTTTCCCTTTTCCATCATATGGTGAGCCGCCTGACGGCAAAGAGCAAAATTCCATCCCATATTTACGTTAATAACATCCATAAAATCTTCCATGGATACCGTTAGAAATTCCTGTCGGATTCCCAAATTAGCGGCATTGAGGACCAGACAGTCCAAAAGATACCCCTGCGCTCGAATATCCTCAAAAACAGGCTTCAGCTCCTCTTCCTTTAAGGTTGCCTCTAAACGGTAGCCCTTTGAAAACACCCCAAATTCTTCCGTAATCTTTTCCGCGGCTTGGTGTGCCGATGCTTCATCACGGCTTCCGATAAACACGGTATAGCCCTCCGACGCAAATTTTCTGGCGATGCCGAATCCCGTATTCACCACGGCTCCTGTAATAAGTACACTTGGTTTCATATGATTTCTTCCCTTCTCATTATTTTTAATTATTTTTAAGCTTCGTGACATTCATAATATTCACTGTTTTCTCTTGCGGTATTGTGATTCTCCACGATCAAAACCTTGGCATCTCTTTGCGCCACGATCCGATGCCACACGCCTTGCTTGATATTATATATTTTGTTTTTTTCCATGGGATAGGCTTTCATTTCCTGTCCTATAAAAAGCGTTGCGCTTCCGTCCAGAAGAACGAAAACCTCATCGGTCAGCAAGTGCCGCTCCAAGACCGCGGGCGATCCTTCGTCAAAGCGCTCCGCGTAATTTAAGACCGCGACGCGCCACGCTTCAAAATTCATTACTGGAGAATATCCTTCCCCATTATATTCTAAGATCTCGATCTCCAGTCCCATTGTCGTTCCCCTTTCTTTTTATCGGAAATTATATATTAAAAATAAAATTTGGTTTCGGGAGGACGAATATCCGTCAGCGCTCCGGTATAATGGCGAAGCGTGTGGACCTGATAGGGATGTTTTTGACACTCCTCCTCGTTGATTTCAATCCCCAATCCGGGTTTATCGGGAATTGTAATATAGCCGTCCTTATACTCCAGCGCTTCATCCGTTACATCAGCTCTCCAGGTTACGTCACTGTACATGATCTCCAAAATCGAAAAATTGGGACAGCATGCCGCCAGTTGAAGCGTTGCCGCGTTGGCGACAGGTCCTGACGGATTATGCGGCGCGAAGGGAATATAGTATGCCTCCGCTACAGCCGCGATTTTTTTCAACTCCATAAGACCGCCCGCATGGCTAATGTCGGGTTGAATATAATCTGCCGCCCGCATTTCAAATAGATCCTTATAGGATTTCAGTGTATAGAGACGTTCTCCCGCCGAAATCGCCACGGGGGATTTGTCACGAACGGCTTTCAGCGCTTCCAGATTATCGGGCGGTGTGGGTTCCTCAAAGAGCATGGGCTTGAATTGCTCCAGTTCTTTTGCGATTTTGATTCCCGTAGGCACGTTAAAACGACCGTGCCCCTCAATGAGAAGATCTACCTCATTTCCCACCGCCTCACGTACCGCCGCTACACAGCGCAGTGCCGTATCAAGATCCTTATTGGAGATTTCCAGATAGCTTTTGCCAAAGGGATCCCATTTCATGGCTGTTACACCCCGCTGTACAGCGATCCTCGCTTTTTCTCCGAATTCCTCGGGAGTTTTTGCCCCCGAAAACCATCCGTTTACATAAATGCGTACTTTTTCATTGATTTTTCCGCCCAGCAGCTGGTAGACCGGCACGCCTAAATGCTTTCCGAGAATATCCCACAGCGCCATTTCCACCGCTGACAATGCGGACATCAATACCGCTCCTCCTCTCCAATAGGCATCACGGTAAATGTCGTGAAAATGCTTTTCGATCTGCAAGGGGTTCTTCCCTACCAAATATTCTTTAATATGCTCCACCGCGCCGATGAGCGCCTTCTCCTTATACTCCAGCGTTGCCTCGCCCACACCGTCAATCCCCTCGTCGGTATAAACCTTCACGAACACCCAGTTGGTACGGAAGCAATCCACGGGAAATACCTTTACATCTGTTACCTTCATTTTTTTCTCCTTTTATATCTTTTTTATTTATGTTTATTTATGTCTCCTAAAATTTTTACAATTCTATTTCCCGATAAAAATTCGGTACTGCTTTGGGCTCATAAGGAAAACGCCTCAGATCAAGATCGTCAAACAAGCCGCAATGATACGGAACCGCCACCGCCGCGCCCGCCGCTTCGGCAAACCGTGCGCCGTCAGCCATATTCATGTTATTTCCAACTCCGTTTACAGGCAGGAAGATCACGTCGATCTTTTTGGGAAGATCGGAAAAGATCTCGGTATTATAAAGCGTATCCCCCGTAATATAATAGGTCTTGTTCTCCAAAAGCTCCTCAATGACCACGCCGATGGCAAAGGGATCGCTGTGCTCAGCCTTAACCGCGGTAAATCGAATACTCCCCTCACTCCACTGTGTATGGCGGTTGAACTGAACGTAATTATGACCGCCTCCGTGAAGCCGTGCTTTCTGCCATACCGAGGTGGGGCAAAGCACCGTCATCCTTTTGTCGGTTTTGGCGAAAAATCGGGGGGCGGTTTCCGGATCATAGTGATCTGTATGGTCGTGGGTAAAGAGCATCACGTCAGGAATAATATCAAAAAAGCGCTCGTCCACGGGAACACGACGGGAGCACCTCGGATCCGCCTTTGCTACCGAATCGGAAAGATAGGGGTCGATCATGATACAAATGTCCTTTGCTTCTAATAAGAGACCTGCCTGTCCCAGCCATGTTATCTTCATATCGTCTCTTCTCCTTTTATTTTGTTTTAAATTTTCGGTAAGGTCTTTACAAGTATCAAAAAAACTGATATACTATTTTAAATTATATCACGGTTTTTTTCGCAAATATAGGCTGTTTTTGCATGTTTTTTGTCATAATCTTACGATACAGGAGGCGCTTTTATGTTATATGCTCAAGAGGATATTTACAGCGGTATTTTTGATAGCGGTATTTTTCGTAAAAACGCGGTAAAAAGCCAAAACCGTCTCGTAGACTGTTATGAGCTCGAGTTGTTTCATAACGATACCGGAGTAAGCTATGTCAACGGGGTAAAGCACCCGGTCCGCCGCGGAATGATCTTATGCGCCAAGCCCGGTCAGATCCGACACAGCGATTTTCCCGTGCGCTGCAGTTTTATTCGGGTCTTTCCCAACGGTGCCGCGCGCACAGGCGTGAACACCATTTTGGACACTCTTCCCGACTGCCTATACTCAGGGGATGAGCGAAAGATCGAGCATTTGCTCGGATTATTTCACAAGCTGCAAAACTGCTTTATCAGTTCCGCACCGCCGCAAGAGCGGCAAGTCAAGATCAACGGTCTCTTCTTTGAGATCTTATATCACTGCGTTCGCCTTCGGAACGGTGAAGCCGAGGAAGCCCTTCAATCGCCCGCCAACAGCCTTGTACGGGATGCTTATGAGTATATCAATGAAAATTACACCCAAGCCTGCTCCCTCAAGCATATTGCCGACGCCCTGAACATTTCACCCAATCACCTACATTCTGTTTTTACGCGCCATATGGGGATCACCCCCTTTGAATACATGACGCAAAAACGGATAGAACGCGCGAAAAAGTTGATTATGGCGGGAGAAAAGACCATGCTGGAGATCGCTATGGACATCGGTTTCTGCTCGCAATCCCATTTTAACAAGGTATTCAAGGAGAAAACAGGCACAACTCCCATAGAATACCGAGGCTCCTTATGGCAGCAATATTGAATATCAAATGAAAACAGAGACGGCTCTCGGTCGAGAATCGTCTCCGTTTTTTATATAATTTCTAAAACATTATACGGGCAAAGAAAACAAGCGGCGTGTATTTTCCGCGGTCCGTGCTACGAGCTCCTCATAGCTGATCCCACGGATCTCAGAGAGCATCCTTGCGGTATAGCGCAAATGCCCCGAATGATTCAGCCGTCCACGAAACGGCTCGGGAGCAAGATAAGGACAATCGGTCTCCACCAGCATCAGCTCGGCGGGAACGGTCTCTGCCACCTCCCGCGCCCTCTTTGCGTTCTTAAAGGTCAAAACCCCCGAAAAGGAAATATACCATCCTCTGCGTGTCAGCTCCTTTGCCATCTCTGAGCTACCGCTGTAGCTATGAAAAACACCCCTAACATTTGGATGGCGCAAAACCGTCTCAAAGCAATCTCCGTGGGCATCCCTGTCATGAATGATAACAGGAAGCCTCAATTCCTCGGCAAGGCAAAGCTGTCGCTCAAAAAAATCCATCTGTTTTTCCTTATCATAGGGCTGCCAATAATAGTCCAACCCGATCTCCCCCAGCGCCACGATCTTATTCAGCCTTCGTTTTTCGGGAGTATCCATCATTTCACGAATTTTTATAATCGCGCTCTCCGCATCCTCCTCAAGTGCATTACAATCCTCGGGATGAATTCCTATGGCGGCAAACATTTTTTCATATCTTTTGGCTTGCTCTACGCAAAGGAGAGCGTTTTTCGGATTGGTTCCCACATTGATCACACCCGCTATTCCACAGCCAAACACGTCCTCCCGAAGGATTCGGTCAGCCTCGCCTTCAAACCGTGAATCAAAATAATGTCCGTGGGAATCGATCAGCCCCAAGCAATCCAGACGCGGTTCCTCTTTCCTCATTTTTTGTCACTTTTCCTCCCTTTCTGCCCAAGAACCGCTCTCGCTATCTTTTGTGACAGCAAAAGCGGTTCTTTTTATTTTCTATTCGTGTATTCTTGTCTGTTTTAGATAAAAAGACAATCAGCGAACTCTTTCACCCAAGGGCGTGTCATCGGCAAGGAATACCACTCTTACCTGTTCCTCTCCGCTTGCCAAAATCATTCCCTCCGATTCAATTCCGCAAAGCTTCGCGGGCTTCAAGTTTGCCACCACAATGAGCTTTTTGCCGATCATATCCTCGGGCGCGTAAAATTTCGCGATTCCCGAGACGACCTGACGCTTCTCATATCCCAGATCCAATTGCAAAAGCAAAAGCTTTTTCGCCTTGGGAACTCTCTCGCAGGAGATGACCTGTGCCGTTCTCAGCTCTACATTCATAAAGTCCTCAATACCGATCAGCGCGCAGCCCTCGGGCTTTTCCTGTGCCTTTGCCTCTCTCTCGGCTTCCTCGATCTGCTTTCTTCTCTCCTCCTCGAATTCCGCCATTTTCTTTGCCTCATCGATTCGGGCAAACAAAACCTTGGAATCGGCAACGGTTCCGCCCGAAATCATCTTACCGAAAGCGGAGACATCGCCCAGCGTGTCATAGCTTCTCGCGTCGGTGCCAAGCTCGTCCAAAATTTCTGCCGCCGCCTGAGGAATAAAGGGTGTTAACAGCACCGCACCCCAACGGATCGCCTCCATCAGGTTATACAGCACCGTACCAAGTCTTTCCTTTTGCGCCTCATCCTTAGCAAGGCTCCAAGGCGTTGTCTCATCAATATATTTATTGGCACGCTTGAGCATGGTAAAAATACATTCAAGAGCGTCAGCAATGCGATAGCCGTCCATATTCTCAATCACACCCGCATACGCCTTGACACATGCCTCCTTCAGCTCGTCATCCAGCGCTGTGGGAGCAGTGGGAGTGGGAACTGTTTTATCAAAGTACTTTTTATCCATATCCAAAGTACGCTTTACCAGATTCCCCAGATTGTTTACCAGATCATTGTTATAACGGTTGATAACCGCCTCGTAGGTAATAGAGCCGTCCGCGTTATAGGGCATTTCCGAAAGAGCGAAATAGCGGACTCCGTCCACGCCGAAATGCTCTGCCAGCTTATCAGCATAGATCACATTTCCTCTGGATTTGGACATCTTATCGACCCCAAAATTAAACCACGGATGGCCAAATACCTTCTTAGGCAAGGGCATATCCAGTGCCATAAGGAAGATGGGCCAATAAATGGTATGGAAACGGAGAATATCCTTACCGATCATATGCACATCGCAGGGCCAATATTTTTTGAAATGCTCTGACTGCCGGTCATAGCTCTTATCGGGATCATAACCGAGAGCCGTAATATAGTTGGTCAGCGCGTCCAGCCAGACATACACCACGTGCTTATCATCAAACTCAACGGGAATTCCCCACTTGAAGGAGCTTCGGGAAACACAAAGATCCTGCAAGCCGGCCTTCAGGAAGTTATTGACCATTTCCTTTTTACGGGACTCGGGCTGAATAAATTCGGGATTATCCTCGATGTGCTTCATCAAGCGGTCGGCGTATTTGCTCATTTTAAAGAAATACGCTTCCTCCTGCGCTTGCTGAACCGGTCTTCCGCAATCGGGACATTTTCCGTCGGTTACCTGTGTTTCCGTAAAGAAGGATTCACAGGGAGTGCAATACCAGCCCTCATAATGTCCTTTATAGATATCACCCTGTTCATAAAACTTCGTAAAGATCTTCTTTACCGCCTTTTCATGATTTTCATCGGTGGTACGGATAAAATAATCGTAGTCGGTACCCATTTTATCCCAAATTCCGCGAATTTCTCCCGCCACACGGTCTACGTATTCCTTGGGAGAAATTCCCGCCTTCGCGGCAAGGTTTTCGATCTTCTGTCCGTGCTCATCGGTGCCCGTACAGAAAAACACGTCATATCCTCTCGCCTTTTTATATCTTGCCACCGCATCGGTCATGATGACCTCATAGGTATTTCCAAAGTGCGGCTTTCCCGACGCGTAAGCAATCGCTGTTGTAATATAAAATTTTTCGTTCATGATTTTTTCCTCCTAATGAATATTGCCGTTCATTTGATCGGCAAGAGCAAAATATGTAAACATCATCACAGGCAATATATACAAGAAGAACAGAACTCCCACTGTAAGCAAGGAAAGCAATATCCATCCCGCAAAGGCAAGCATATATGCCCGATATATTTTTAAATTCCCTTTCATCCGCCGATAACTCTTGACACAGGCTTCCCCTATGGATTCTCCTCGGCAAAAGTAATAGGGCATCAAGAACATTCGTCCGCTTGCCGCCATAAAGAGCACCGAAAGCCCAACAGCAACCGCCAAAATCGGGAGCCATATCAAAAATCCTACGCTCGCCGCGAATTCATACGCCACATAAAACACCGCCGCCACAATCATGGGACGGACCGCTATAACAGTCCCCGCGCCAAGACAGCGAAAATATCCGTAACCCGACATTCGCGGTGCATCCTCCCAGCCTCTCAGACTGTTTTGATATTGGCGAAAAGAATACAGATAAAGGATTCCGAGAACAGGAAAGGTGAAGAGCAGTGTCAGGATCCCCCACACCGCGATCCACAGGATTTCTCCGTAAAGAGAGGCTTCTTTTGAAATTTCGTCCCCCGCCCCCACGAGGCCTCCGGAAACATTCATCCCTAAAATCCACGGAAGCATGACGGCAAGGATCAAAAGGATTCCCGCCAAGATCATTCGGATCCAAGAGTCTCTCTGAAAAAGGATGTCCCGTCCCGTTTTTTTGATCCGCAAAAGCTCCTTTTTTAGGTTCTTCTTTATTTCCTTTTTTATTTCCTTCTTTATTTCCTTTCGCGGCGGATTCCCCGCCAAATCGGATTTATAAAGATCTTCTTTATTCATTGCTTTCATGAATGAACTCATTCTTGATTCAACCAGACACCGCGCAGCATCACGCGTTCAATATCCAAACGGTCGCCGTTTTTCAGGAACAGCAGATCGGCGCTTTTGCCCTCATCAATCGAACCGTAACGGTCAAATACCCTTACCTGTCTCGCGGGCGCTTCGGTTGCGGAAACGATGGCATCGGTCAAAGGAATTCCGCAAAAATCGATCAGATTGTTCACCGCCTGATCCAGACTCAAGGTGCTTCCCGCCAAATTTCCCTCCGGCGTTCTGGCAATTCCGTTTTTGACAGTCGCGGGCACTCCGGCAATATTGTACTCTCCGTCTGAGCATCCCGCCGCCTCAATCGAATCCGATATGAGGGAAAGGCGGTCACAGCCCTTCATACGATAGGCAAGACGGACCATCTCGGGGGAAATATGAATCCCGTCGCAAATCAGCTCGGCGTAGCAATCCCCTTCAAACGCGGCGCAGATGGCACCGCCGTCTCTATGATGCAACGTGGGCATCGTATTATAAAGATGGGTATATGAGGTCAAGCCCTTACTTTCCAATTCCTTCGCCTGCTTATAGGTTGCCTCCGTATGCGCTAAGCCCAAGGTTGCCCCTAATTTCAGTGCCGCCTCCGCAAAGCTTCCGTCCCTATCCAACTCGTAGGATGCCGAAATATGCAAGGGACGGCAATTGCGCAATTCCTCGCTCTTCAGCTCCTCGGCGCAAAGAGGTGCCAGAAGCTTTGGCGCGTGAGCGCCTTTTTTGGCAGGATTGATGTATCTTCCCTCCCAATGAGTACCGATGAAGTTGGATTCGTTCTCCTTCGGAGCATAGCTCGTCAGCATTTTCGTTGCCATAAGCATCTCCTCAAGGGTTGCCGTTGCCAAGGTGGGCATTACCGTAGTCACGCCGTACCGAGCGTAATCGGCTGCCATAACGGAGTATGCCTCCTCGGAGCATGCCAAAAAATCGTATCCCGCGCGTCCGTGGGTATGAACATCCAAAAGTCCGGGAACAATCCACACGCCCTCAGCATCATATATCTCGCCCTTGTATCCGTCTGTCGATCCCACCGAACGGATCCTGCCATTCTCGATCCAAAGATCACCCAACATAAAGGAGCGTGTTTGATTTCGATAAATCCTCGCGTTTTTGATTAACATATCACTTTCTCCACCATCGTTTTTCTAATTGTTACATTATTATGATTATACCAAATTTTTTTCTTTTTTACAAGGGGGATATAAAATATTTACCCCAAATATTTCCTTGTTTTTTTAGGTTATTCCTTCATCATTCGGCAAATACTGAATTTATATTTCCTCTTTGCGAAAATCTAAAATATTTATGTCAAAAAGTTATAAAACGTAGTTAATAAGGAAAAAGAAAAATGAAAGAAACCGTTATTGATCCCCGGACCCCCAAAAAAGCATCCGGTACTCTTATAAAAATATTCAGAAACGCTGCCCTTTTCACCATCGGCGGAACATCCTATTATGCCTTGGAGGTTCTCTGCCGCGGCTACTCCCATTGGTCGATGGCACTTTGCGGAGGAATCTGCCTTACCGCCATTTATCATATGAACCGCAAGCTGACAAAGAAAAACATCTGTCTCCGTGCCGCGCTTGGCTCCGTGATCATTACCGCGGTGGAATTGATCTGCGGATGCTTTGTGAATTTGATCTTCCGCCTGAATGTCTGGGACTATTCCCATCTTCCCCTGAATCTTTTGGGGCAGATCTGCCTTCCCTTCACCCTTCTCTGGATGGCGCTTTGCTTTCCCGTCTGTGCCCTATGCTCCTGTCTGAAGGAATAAAGCTTTCTTCCTTCATTCGTTTATGCTTCTTCCTCGCTGTAATTTTTTATTCCCTGCATTTTTCCCATCACGCGAAAGCCGTCGATCTCTCCTCGCTGAATGGCACCGAAAATCCGATAGCGCAACCCCTTATTTTCCCGCTCCAATCGGGCAAGCAATTGCTTCATTTCCTCGCGCTCGGTATTTCCGTCGGCGGGACAGGGTGCCTTCACCACAGGAAGCGCCGCTTTTGCGGAAAAATACCGCACATCCTTCTCGGGCATATAGATCATGGGGCGGATCAAATGAATGTCGGTATTGGAGAGATACGTCACCGGCTGAAAGCACCCGATACGGCCCTCATAAAACAGATTGAGCATAAAGGTCTCCACCACGTCGTCAAAATGATGTCCCAGCGCAACCGAGGTACATCCCAACGCCTTCGCTCCGTTATATAGGGCGCCCCGACGCATTTTCGCGCAAAGCGAACAGGGATTTTTCTCTTTTCGGATGTCAAAGATCACCTTGGAAATCTGGGTGGGAATGATATGGTACGGAACCTCCAATTCTTCGCACAGCTGTCGGATATTGAAAAAATCCACGCCCTCAAAGCCCATATCCACCGTAATGGCGCACAGCTCAAAGGACTTGGGATAAAACCGTCTAAGCTGTGCCATCGCGCATAAAAGAGTAAGTGAATCCTTGCCGGCAGAGACCCCCACCGCGATCTTATCTCCCTCGTGTATCATTTCATAATCATCCGCCGCTCGGCGCACGTAGCTCAGAACCCGTTTGATATGCTCCATCTTATGCTTCCTCCCCATAAAAATTCATGGTATCATAAATTTTTTTCGCTCTTTCGGTCAAGGGACGGTTTCCCCTTCCCCTGCTTTCCTTCTCGTGTAAAAACAGCGGAGGCAAAATATGCATCCCGCACGCACCGCCTTTGACAGCACAGGTCAGCACCACAGAGGGCTCCGCCTCGCTGTCACCATGCACAAACACCATGGTTTTCGGCTCCAAACGGTACTCCCGAAGGGCAGACATCAGCTCAGACAGGCGATCGGGACGCCACACAACGTAAAATTTTCCTCCATGCTTGAGAAATCGGGACGCGGCATGGCAAAAATCGCAGATAGAACCGCATACCTCATGTCGGGCAATATATTTCCAATCGGATTCATTTCGATATCCGCTGTCTGTTTTCATATACGGAGGGTTGGCAAATACTACGTCCATCTCGCCACCAAAGTTCTTAGGTTGCTCCTCCCGAATGTCAGCATGCCGAACAAAAACACGCTCTTCCATACGGTTCAGCAGTACATTCCGAGCCGAAAGGGTGGCGAAATCCTCTTGGATCTCCAGGGCATATATTTTCGCGAAGCGTTCCCGAGCGGCACACAGCAGAGAAATAATTCCGGTTCCTGTTCCCAATTCCAACGCGGTTCCCTTTTTATTCGCGCGAATAAAGGATGCCAGCAGATAGGCATCCGTGCCAAAGGTCAAGCCGTCTTTTTTTCGGATCAAGGAGATCCGTTCGTTCACCTGATTCAATCTCTCATCGGGCAACAATTTTGGCGTTTCCATAGCTCCTCCTCCAATATGCTGATGAAATTCTTACATAAAATCCAAAAAACGTCGATGGGCAGATGTGCAAAGCACATCTGCCCATCTGTTTATCCGTATGTATTCAGGATACGTTGAAATCACTCTGCAACGGGAGCACTAACAGGGCAAGCTTCTGCGCAAGCTCCGCACTCAATGCACTCATCAGCGTTAATTTCGTATTTGCTGTCGCCTTCCTTAATCGCGCTTACAGGACAAGCCTCAGCACAAGCACCGCAAGCGATGCACTCATCGGAAATTTTGTATGCCATTTCAAAGCACCTCCATATTGGTTAGTAAAATAGTATATTTCATACTATTCTATATTGTATCATAATAATTCAAAAATTCAAGAGAAAATTCAAAAATTTTTTTAATTTTTTCAAATTTTTAATCGATTTATGGAAAATTTTCTGTTTCTTTCTGTTTTCTTCCTAATTTAAGCTCTAATTTCAAAAAAAGAAAAACACAATTTTTCTTTTTGTTGTAATTTATATTTTATATAAAATTATGCAATAATAACAAAAATTATGATTTAAAATAGTCAAAACGCAGAAAATATAACTTATCACATCATTGCTATTGACAATCACTTGACCATGTGATATAATCATATTACAATCAAACAAAAAAAGGAGGGGAGACAGAATGTCAACAACATTTCCGGGGACAACGATTGAAGCGACCGCTCTGACAAAGGGAAGCTCAAAATTGCTGTTTGACGGAATTTTCGCTGCCGGCGGGATCACGCTTTCACAGGTCTCGGTCATGACCGGACTGGAGCCTTATTTGATTCAAAACTGGGTAAAACGGGGATTTGTCTCATCTCCCGTCAAACGGCTTTATTCACGGGAGCAATTCGCTCGTATCATTATCATCAATATGCTTCGCAATACTCTTCATATTGAACAGATCTGCGGATTGATCCATATTATCGGAGGCGCGCCGCAGGATCCTGAGGATGATCTGATCCGAGATGATGAGCTCTATCACCGATACGTGGATATGCTTTCGGAGGGGAATGTGAACGTAAACGACCCCGCGTCGGTCTTGCAAGCAGCATCCAACGCATCCTTGGGCTTTGAAGAACGGGCACCCAATTCAAAAAAACAGCTGATGAGAATTTTACAGGTCATGCTGTACACGCATACCGCCGCGGGACTTCGCAATTCAGCGGAACAAATTCTCTGTGCCCTGCAATCATAGCCTGCGAACCAATATTCCCGATAACATACGCATAAAATACTATCATATCAAAAAATTCAGTCAGAAAATTCAGAAAGGAAAAAATTATGTCTATCATTGAATGGTGGAATTCACTCAGTATCGCTACTCAGATCTTTTACTGTGTAGCCATTCCCTCTACCGTGGTCCTGCTGGTCCAAACGATCCTTCTTTTCATTGGGATCGGCGGCGAGGCCGACGGAGATTTCGACGATATATCGGATACCGCTCTTGACGATCTTTCCGCGGACGATATGGGAGACGGCGTTTTTGGTGAGGAGCTTCCCTCGGAACCGCAGGATATGTCGGGCTTGGATGGACTTCGCATCTTTACCATGAGAGGTATCGTTGCCTTCTTCGTTGTATTCGGCTGGGTCGGTGTGGCAATGGACGCCTCGGGCGCCAAGCTCTGGCTCACCCTTCCCATCGCCTTTGTCTGCGGCTTTGCCATGATGCTGATGCTGGCATTTCTCTTCCGTGCTATTATGAAGCTCAGAAGCGACGGAAATACCGACAACAGAAACGCCGTAGGTATTTCAGGCAAGGTACACCTGACGATCCCTCCCTCCAGAACAGGAGAAGGAAAGGTCCATATTATGCTTCAGGGCTCCTATGTGGAGCGCAATGCCGTTACCGATGAGACAGATCCCATCCCTACAGGACAGGAGATCGTGGTAATCGGCGTAAGCGGTCAAACCGACCTCATTGTAAAAAGAAAGTAAAAAAATTAAAAATATATCAACGGAGGAAAAATTATGCAACCCCAAATTATCATTCTTATTTGCGCCATTGTTCTTGTTGTGGTATCTTTTATTGCCTGGATCTGCTCTCGGTATAAGAAATGTCCCTCTGACAAAATCATGGTCGTGTACGGTTCCATCGGCAAAAACAAGGACGGGACCAACCGCAGCGCGAAATGTATTCACGGTGGCGCGGAATTCGTAATTCCCGTATTCCAGTCTTACTCCTATCTGGATCTGACACCTATTTCCATTCAGGTGGATCTGAAGAATGCCCTTTCCAGACAGAACATCCGTATCGATGTTCCCTCCCGTTTTACCGTTGGTATTTCTACCGAGCCCGGTGTTATGCAGAACGCGGCGGAACGCTTGCTGGGACTTCAGCTTTCTGAAATTCAAGAGCTCTCCAAGGATATTATTTTCGGTCAGCTTCGTTTGGTCATCGCCACCATGGATATTGAAGAGATCAACACCGACCGTGACAAATTCTTAGCAGCCGTCAGTAGCAATGTGGAAACCGAGCTGAAAAAGATCGGTCTTCGACTGATCAACGTAAACGTTACCGACATCAGCGATGAGTCGGGATACATCGTCGCCCTTGGTAAAGAGGCGGCAGCAAAGGCGATCAACGACGCGAAAAAGAGCGTTGCCGAGCAGGATCGTGAAGGTTCTATCGGTGAGGCAAACGCGAAGATGGAACAAAGAATCAAGGTCGCTGAGGCAGATTCTGTCGCCATTCAAGGTGAAAACGAGGCAAAAATGAAGATTGCCATGTCCGAAGCGGCTCTGAAGGAAAAAGAAGCGGAGGCATTGAAGATCGCTACCACGGCTGAAAAGATTCAAGCCGCGAAAGCCTTGGAGGAATCCTATGCGGCTGAACAGGCAGCCGAGATTGCGAGACGTAACAAGGAGCAGGCAACCTTGGAGGCAGATATTATCGTTCGCGCCGAAGCCAAGAAAAAAGAAATGGAATTGGAGGCTGAGGCTGAGGCTGAGCAAATGCGCAGAAAAGCGAAGGGTGAAGCTGACGCGATATACGCCAAGATGGAAGCGCAAGCGCGAGGCGTAGAGGAGATCCTTAAAAAGCAAGCCGCAGGTTTCGGCGAGATCGTTCAATCCGCCGGTGGAGACGCGGAGGCTGCTTTGCAGCTACTGATCGCCGACAAGCTGGAAGAGCTGATGCGTGTTCAGGTAGACGCAATCAAGAATATCAAGATCGACAAGGTCACCGTATGGGATGGCGGTCAAAATTCCGACGGAAAAACCGCTACCGCAAACTTTATTTCCGGTATGATGAAGTCGGTTCCTCCCCTCGATGAGGTGTTCTCCATGGCGGGTATGCAGCTTCCTTCTCTTCTCGGAAAGAAGATCGACGGACAAAGCTCCGCGGATTCCGCTCCCAAGAGTGAATAATATTTAAATATCGGGGGCGCGCCGAAATTTGTGTAAGCATCGTGCGTCACACAGGCTGCGCCCCCTATTTTCTATCCGATTATGAATCATATTTTTATTTCAAAGAAAATTAAAAAATTCAGACAAGAAAATCACCTATCGCAAGCCGCCTTTGGCAATTTGCTGGGTGTTACGGCACAGGCTATCTCCAAATGGGAGCGGGAGGAATGTTACCCCGACATCGTTTTTCTTCCCACAATTGCCTCGGTGATCCACTGTTCCGTTGACGATTTTTTTAAGGACGATTAATTTTTTACAAAATTCTTCTCTATTTGGCTTATTGAATAAGGCGGGAGGTTTCCAATGAAAAGCTTTGAAAAATGCGGCTTTCGACATTATGTTCATTTTTTTATCGCCCTTCTGATCATGCATGTCGCCACTTATCTTTTGCGCACCGTCCTCTTTACGGGATTTTTTGCCCAAGCGGTTTATGATGCCCAATATAACGGCAACCAAATTGCCCGTACCGTTACCATTCTCTATTCCTTTATCACAACCGCTTTTTTTTGCGTTTATTTGGCACTGACACAGGCACGCAGCTCCGATAAAAGAAGAAATTTCTTGGTAAGCACCCAAAATGTCACTCTGAAATTTTCGGACATGTTTTCTCTTTGCGGAAAAAAGCACGCCATTCACACCGCTATTTATGCCGCCTTTCAAATTCCGTTTTTAATTTTCTATTCAATGTTCGGCATTGTATATGTGGACAGTACGGCCTTTGAGGATTTTTACTGTATGGAAGCGGGATTTTATGAGATCACAAAAATCGGGATTCTTGGCTTTTTGATCTCCTGTGCCCTATTCTTTATTTTTCAAATTCTATTGGAAACGTTGGTTTATAAAAACTGGCTGCGGAATCGGATATAATCTTCCTTAAATATTAAATTCAGTTCAAAGCCTGCAATCGCATCGTCAGCAAAAAATTGCGGATCACAGAGAGTGACCCGCAATTTTTTTGCAATTTTTATAGATTAAATTTTTACAGATTAAAATTCCTTCTGGCGTATTCCGCCGCCTTTTGAATATCCGCGGAGGGATCGGCGCCTGTTTCACGCTCAATGGTCAGAAATCCGTCATAGCCCACCTCTCGGAGTGCCGCTATATATGCCTCGAAATCCACATCTCCCTCTCCCACCGGCGTTTCGATGAAATAATCGGCTACATTCAAAGCCTCAATTCCACCCTCGGCAAAGCATCGATAGATCTCGACGGGATCGGACTTCATCAGCATTTTTCCATCCTTAAGGTGAGTATGCACGATATAGTCCTTCAGCAGATACACTGCCTTTGCGGGATCCTGTCCTGTAACCATTACAAAGTTTGCGGGATCCAGATTGACCCCTACGCCCTTGCCTGCCGCCTTCACAAAGCCATAAAGGATGGGAGCGGTCTCGGGTCCTGTCTCGATTGCCAGTGTCACTCCTCGTTTCGCGGCATACTCGCCGCATGCCCGAAGTGCCGTCAGCATTACACGGTATTTTTCGGATTCGCTGTCCTCGGGAATCACCCCGATATGCGTTGTTACCACCTTGGTATCAAAGGCACAGGCAAGATCCACAATACGGCAGGTCTTTTCGATCCTTTCCGCATTGTCGGCTTCAATTTCAAAGCCGTGTCCGCCAAGATCGCCGCACAAGGCGCTGATTACCAATCGGTTCTCCCGAAGCAGCTTTTTATAAGCCTCGATCCGTTCGGGATACGCAAGCAATGTGTCGGGACAAAATTCACCGCCAACGGCATATATTTGAATTCCGTCCATTTGAAGCGCTCCCGCCAAGGCTATGCTCTCCTCCATCGGTCGCTTAAAGCAATCGCTGATCACACCCAATTTCATTTTCATTTCTCCTTTATTGCATCAATGCATCGATCGTTCCGGAATCATCCCAAATTTGAAAGGTCGATCCACTCGTCAAGCCGCTCAGAGGCGAGAATGGCTCCCTCACGAAGCTTCATGACCTCCAATGTCTCCGTGGTATCAAAGGGAAGCTTACCGTCCTCAAAGAACCGCAAAATATCCGAGATCAGCCCTACAAAGAAGGGCGAGGTCACCGTGGTATACACGGGACGTTCTCCCTGCGGAATACCGTCTGCCATATATACCGTATACGGCATAGAGCGAGCGAACACCATAGTTGCGGTACGGTCGTCCCCATAGCCAATATGCAGGTAGGTCTGCGCGCCGAATTTTTCAGCGCGGATCTTTTCGGCACCTGTACCTAATTTTTTCACCACCATCTCAATCAGGTGAATGATATACTCCGCGATGTTGGAGCCGCTTCCTGTCACCATCATCTGACGGCAGTTAGGATACGCCTCCAGCTCAGAAGCGTAACGGAGAGCGGAAGTACTGAAAAAGGGTGTACCGTACCGCTCGCCCAAGGAAAAGATTGTCTTTGCGGTTGCCAGATCGGGCGTAAAGGTCTTATCGATATAGGTTCGTTTTCCGTACTTCAAGACCTCTTGCGCATATCTCAAATGCGTATCGGGGTCAGAAGGAGCAAGAATCATGATCACATCACTTTTTTCGCATAGCTCCCCAAGGGTCTCGCATTTTTCCACGCCGTACTCTTTACACCATTCATCCGTATTCTTTCCGTACACCGGAGAAACATATTCTTCCGCCCAAGCATAAGCCACCTTGTAATCCAAGCCCAGCGCTTTGCACGCGTCGGCAATCCACGTAGGATAATTATTTGCGTGCCACTCACTCAAATAGTAATCTACAAATCCAATTTTCTTCATGATATATGGATACCGTCCTTTTTCTCACTGTTGGAGTGTTTTCTTCCTTTTAACAGTTTTACATTAACAGTTTTACATTAACAGTTTTACAGTCTTACAGGGAAATTTCCTTTTTGATCTCGGCGGAAGCGTAAAGAGAATCCAACAGCTTCGCGCTTTCCAAAATATTATCAATGTAGTTGCGGTTTTTCTCACCTGTCTGTACCGAACGAATAAAATCCTGATCCTCGCACAAATACATATTGGGGATCTCATACTCGGGAGCCTGCGTTTCAAGCGTTTGACCGTCACAGAAGATAAACTTCTTTCCGTAATCCAGTCTCGCGCCTCCCTTATCGCCCAAGAAATCAATAAAGCTCTCATTCTTTGACAAATTCTGAGCCCACGCGCCGTTAAAGGAGATGCTTGCCTTGTTGGTGCGAACATATCCGGTTACCAGATCGTCAACATCATTTACGCCGTTCTCGATATCAGAAGTATCCTCCGCCCACATTGTCTTATAGCGGTAAGACTTCATATCCTTCGCCATTTCGCAGTAGGTATCACAGGTTACATTTTTCAGACTGGCTCCGCCCAGAATATACAAGATCAAATCCAAATAATGAATACCCCAGTCGATCAAAACACCGCCGCCCGACTGAGCCTTATCGGTAAAGGGTCCGCCAAGTCCGGGGATGGAACGGAAGGAACGGAAGGAGCAACATACATGATAAATATTACCGAACTTCCCCTCTCTGTTCATCTGCTCCAGCATTTCCACCGACTTGTGATAACGGTTGCAAACGCCGATATTCAAAATTTTATTTTGCTTTTTTGCTTCCTCCGCCATTTCGCAGGAAAGCTTATAATTAACGGTAATGGGTTTCTCGCACATAACATGCTTGCCGGCACGCAAAGCATCCATGGTTACGGTATAGTGAGCATAGTTGGGGGTCAGCACAAATACCGCATCTACCTCGGGATCAGACAGAGCGATCTGATAATCGGTAATCGTCTGCTCCACAGAAGGATACTTTTCCTTCATAGCCTTTGCTTTTTCCAAGATCAAGTCACACGCGTACTTAATGCGTACATCCTCCAACTGTGTCAAAGCGGGAAAATGCGCGATCTGAGCAATTCTTCCGCATCCGATAACCGCAACGGTCGTTTTCATTTTCATTACCTCCAGATTCTATTTTAAACAATATGCTTCCGAGTATAAAACTCTTCTGTTTCATTATACACCCGCGCCTTTTTTCCGTAAATAGCCTTTCTTTAGAAATTACTTTGCATTTTTTTGTTTTTATACGGAATTTTCCGATAATCCAAGAAAAAATTTTAATATTTCTTGACAAGCTCCTATCCCTGCGGTATAATTGATTTCAAGAAAGCACAGGAGGATCCTTTATGAATCGGCAGGAGGCAACAGCACAGGAGATCAATTTACCCGTTGTAAAAAGCTCACAAAGAAAATATCATTTGGATAAAAGCTATCTGGCTTCCCCCCTATCCTTCGGCGCTTGCAGGCTCTTTCAAATCGGAAGGCTTTTTTGTACGGACAGCACCGTAATTGCTAAGCACGCGCATATCAACTGGTTTGAGCTGACCATTGCTACCAAGGGAAAAGGTACCGTATTTACCAATGATGTGGGGATCCCCATTCGCCGCGGCGATATTTTTCTCTCCTTTCCCTGTGACTTTCACAGCATCACCTCGGACGCCGAGGACCCCTTGAATTATGACTTTTTCGCGTTTGGCGTGGAGGATTCGGAAATGGCTGCCGATCTGGATCAGATCGTTCAGACCCACATGCCTGCGGACAGCCGTATCATTCAGGATGAAACCATCGGTTCCTTGGTTGCCAATGCCATTGTTGATCTTGACCGAAATGACCGATATTCGGAAAAGCTTCTCACCGCCGCCTTCACTCAGATCATCATTCGCTTGATTCGGGGCTTCCTCTATGATACTCCAAGGGGTGCCAAGGGAAATATTACCGACGCGGAGGCACTCTGCTACCGACTAATGAATTACATTGATACACATATTTACACCATGACCGGACTGGAAGAGCTTTCCTCCCTTACAAATTACAATTACAGCTATCTTTCCTCGCTTTTTCGTCAGGTCACCTCGGGTACTCTGTCTGACTACTATCGCGGCAGGCGATTGGAAGCCGCGCGCTTGCTCATATTGGAAAATGAATTAAGCATCACCCATATTGCCGATCTGCTCAATTACTCCTCGATCTACACCTTTAGCCGATCATTTAAGGATAAATATGGCATTTCCCCCGAGCAATACCGCAATCACACCTTGAAATCCTCTCAATCACATCCATAATCCATAAGTAAAAAATACAAGAAATTGATAATTGATAAAAGATAAAAAAAGGGCAGTGCTTTGTCTGTTTTCCATTACGAAAAATAAACAAGCACTGCTTTTTAATATTTCTCCTTTAAAAACTCCTTTACGATCAAAGCCGCGGCAGGTCCCAACAGCATCCCAAAGACTCCAAAGAGCTGGAATCCCGTAAACATAAAAAATAAAGTCAACAAAGGATGGATTCCCAAGCTTCCCCCGATAATATGAGGCTCCGCTACCTGTCTGACAATGGTGATTACCCCATAAAGGATCAACAGCCCAAAGCCAAGATAATAATTCTTCAAAAAAAGCATAATCACTGCCCACGGAACCAGCACCGTACCTGCCCCGAAAATCGGCAAAATGTCCACCAGCGCTACCAACCACGCGATAAGGAACGCGTACTTTTGTCTCAGGATCAGAAGTCCCGCAAATACCTCAATAAAGGTCAGCACCAACAGCAATAAATATGCCCGCACATAGCTTCGGATCGCCTTTCCCGCTCTCTGACGGAAAATATGGGCGCGTCTTGCTCCGGCAGGAGGCAAAAGCCCAATCAGGCGGTCACGGATCCTTACATAATCCATACTCAAATAGAAGCAGGCGATCACGCTCACCACCGCTCCGATCAAAAACTTAGGAGCGGCACGCAGTATTTTTCCGATCCCCGCGGTAACCCATGCTCCGATCTCCGAGACCGTCTCGTTAATGATCCTCGATGCCATGGCATCCACCGATTCTCCGAATTGCGCGAGACCGTCGATTTTATCCGCATGCTCCATAAAAGGCAATTGAGAGGACAGCTTTTCCATGGACTCAAAAAGCTTTCCGATCTTCTGCCCGATAAAGTCTTGATTTTCCTCTGCCCATAGGATAAGCTCCTCAAGCTCCTTCGCTAACCGACTAAGCCCCAAAAAAACAAGAAATCCCAAGCCGAAAAGCAAAGCGACGACGTAAAAGGCGGCGCAAAGCTTGTGGGAGATCCTCAATTTTTTCTCTGTCCGCCGCGCTAAGGGATCGATCACCGCCGCCACTGCCCACGCGATCAGAAAAACAGTCAGAACCGCCGAGGCATAGGTAAGGATCAGCCAAACTAAAACGGCAAGAACTATCACGCAAAAAAGCTTAGAGGCTCTGCCCTGCCAAGGATCGTGTTCTGTTGGCTTCTCCATATTTTTCCCCTCTTCTTTATCAGAATTCTACCTGTTTTTCGGCATATCATCAAACGATACTCGAATGAATCTAATTAATAGTATGTTATTTTATGAAGCTTTTATTTCCTTTTCTTAAAAAAACTTGACAAAGCTTTCAGAATCTGTTAGAATAAAGGGTGTTGAATAAAAACGCCCTTTGGGCAGAAACGGAGTTATACAAAGCTATTATGAAAAGAATCATCTGTCTGGGACTTACCGTTATTTTGCTGCTTCTCAGTCTCGCTTCCTGTAACAAAGACGAACAAACGCCTCCCGCCTTTGATGAGATTGACTTTACCGAAGTCACCGATTTTTCTAAGGTTTCTGTTTCCGATACCGAGACCGACTATGTCATCATTGAGGTTGAAAAATTCGGTTCCATTGTTGTGCGGCTTTTCCCTGACGTGGCACCGCAAACCGTCGCGAATTTTAAAAAGCTCGTCTCCGAGAAATTTTACGATGGTTTGATTTTTCACCGTGTTATCAAAAACTTTATGATTCAGGGCGGCGACCCCTTGGGAAACGGCACGGGCGGATCGGATGAAAAGATCTTCGGTGAATTTTCCGACAACGGATTTGAAAATAATTTGAAGCATGTCCGCGGTGTCATCTCCATGGCTCGTTCTGATGACCAAAATCCTCTCACCACGGAGGATATGAATTCCGCGTCCTCTCAATTCTTCATCTGCCAAAGGGATTATTCTTACGGAAACGGAAGCTATGCGGCTTTCGGTTATGTTGTATACGGCATAGATGTTGTAGATGAGATCGCTTCGGTACGCACCAACGCAAGCGATAAGCCGGTATCTCCCGTTACCATTACCTCTATTCGCTTCGCTAATGTTTCCAAATAATAAACTTAATAAATAAGCTTAACAGAGAAAAGGCTGTCCCACAAACTGATGGGTCAGCCTTTTCTCTTTTTTTAGATTTGCCGAGTTAAATCATGGATTGCATATTTTCCTGTACTGCACGAAGGATGATCTCCTCCGCCTCACGGACATTTGACGCCTCCAGACTGCAGCCTGAGGCTCGTTTGTGACCGCCGCCCCCAAATTTAGCGCAAACCGCTGACACGTCAAAATCCGAAGAGGAGCGCATAGATACACGGAAGAAGGGCTTATCCTCCGGCTGTCGTACCGAAAATGCCACCTCAACGCCCGCCACGGATCTCGGAACATCAATAATTGTTTCCAGATTTTCATCCGTCAAGCTCATGGAAAATTTGGAGGAATACGGAAAGGTGACTGAGGCGATCCTACCGCCGTTATGCAACACCAAGCGGTTTGCTGCCTCTCCTTCCGCCTTTACCTGCTTATATGTCTTTGACTCAAAGAGTCTCCGATTGATCTCACCCTGCTCCGCCCCCGCTTCCAAAAGCTCCGCCGCGCAACGGAACGCCCGCGGGGTGGCATTGGCATGACGGAAGCAGCCTGTGTCGGAGCACATTGCCGCATAGACCGAATTGATGATTCTGGGAGTGATCTCATAGATCTTGCCCATCCGCACCAATTCCTTGGCGAGCTCATAGATAATTTCTCCCGTGGCACATGCCTCGGGATCAATATAATAATCGGCGTATACCGTACCGGAGCCATGATGATCGATCATAAGATCCACATAACGATGCAGCCGCCCGAACAAATCTCCCAGCTGTTGAGGGGAAGCTGAATCCACACTGATCACACGGTCATGATCCAGCTTCAGCTCCTCTTCGATCAACACACTTCCCTGTACTCCGTCGGTCAGGAACCGCAAGCGCTCCGGCACCTCATCTCCGCAAGCGCAGATGGCGGGAATATTCATCAAGCGCAAAAGCTCTCGCAGGGCAAATGCCGAACCGACCGCGTCGGCATCAGAGCGAACATGGTAAATGATCAGCGTTTTTTTATTTTCACAGATCCTCTCACACAGCTCCCGCATATTTAACTTATGAAAATTACTCATGATCGTCCACTCCGCTTTCAATTTCGGTGTCATTCACCGTTTCGGGCTCCTCCGGAGCGAATTCAATGCTGTTGAGAAGCTTGGAGATGTGCGCTCCGTGCGTGATGGAATGATCCTCAATAAAGGTAAGCTCGGGTGTCATCCTCAGATTCAATCTTTGCGCCAATTGGCGGCGGATATATCCCGCGGAGGATTTTAAGCCCCGTGCCACCTCTTTTTTGTCCCCGTTCATCGCGGAATAAAAGACCTTAGCGTATTTCAAATCAGGAGTTACATCCACCGCGGTAACGCTGATAAAAGCGTTACAGACCCGAGGATCCTTTACCTCGCGGAGCACCATTGCCAACTCCTTCCGCATTTCATCATTAATTCTTCCTCTCCTGTAATTCGACATAGTTCCCTCTCATATCAATATTATCAATATATATCATTTATCTTCTCACATTCAATCTTCATTGAATAAAACGATCTAAAGATATTATACCATGATTCGATTGAAAAATCAAGTAAAAAGATAGGACAAATAAAAAAGTACGAAAAAACCACGGCAGAGGAATCACATCGCGCGTTTCCTCTGCCGTATTTTATTAAATTTTATACTACTTTTACTGAGCCGCGTCAACGATAGCGGTAAACTTCTTGGCTACCAAGGAAGCTCCGCCGATCAAACCGCCGTCAACATTGGGCTTTGCCAACAGCTCAGCAGCGTTGGCATCATTCATAGAGCCGCCGTACTGAATGGTTACAGTCTCGGCAACATCCGCGCCGTACATATCGGCAAGAACCTTACGGATCTCTCCGCAGGTCTCCTCTGCCTGCTCGGGAGTAGCGGTAAGACCGGTTCCTATTGCCCATACAGGCTCGTACGCGATAATCACATTCTTCAATGCCTCCGCGTCTACGTCAGCAAGATCCAGCTTTGTTTGCATAGCCACTACCTCGTTGGTAATTCCGGCAAGTCTCTGCTCCTTTACCTCACCCAAGCACAAAATGACCTTCATGCCTGCGGCAAGCGCTGCCTTGGTACGAAGATTTACCGTGGTGTCTGTCTCACCAAAGTACTGTCTTCTCTCGCTATGTCCGATGATAACATACTCAACACCGATCGCCTTCAGCATTTTTGCGGAAACCTCACCGGTAAACGCTCCCTTTTCCTCGTAGTGAACATTCTCAGCTCCGATCTTAATATTAGAGCCCTCCGCAGCCTTCATTGCGGCAGAGATGGTTACGTAAGGAGCGCAAAAAATAATATCACAGTTGTCTTTTCCGGCAACCATGGGTTTAATCTCATTGATAAATGCCGTAGCCTCGTCGGGAGTAAAGTTCATCTTCCAGTTACCGGCGATAACGGTTCTTCTCTTTGCGGGATTCATAATATAAAATTCCTTTCCGTTTTATTTGATTGACTCGCCTTGCCGACCAAAAGCCGACAAAGCGGATATAGGGGGCTGTTGCATTTAGCTTTTTCTAAGTGCAACAGCCCAAGCTTTTAATTACTTGTTTTACCTACGTTACTTATCTTATTTATCCAACAGACAAGCAATACCGGGAAGCTCCTTGCCCTCAAGGAATTCAAGGGAAGCTCCGCCTCCGGTGGAGATGTGTGTCATCTTATCGGCATAACCGAGCTTTTCAACAGCGGCAGCGGAATCGCCTCCACCGATAATGGAGATCGCGCCACTCTCAGCAACTGCCTTTGCGACACCCTCTGTTCCTGCCGCAAAGTTCTTCCACTCGGATACACCCATCGGTCCGTTCCAAACAACGGTTCCGGCACCCTTAATGGTCTTAGAGAAAAGCTCACGGGTAACAGGACCGATATCCAAGCCCATCCAACCGTCGGGAATACTATCGGAGTAGATCACCATGTTTTCGGTGTTTTCATCGTACTCTCTTCCGATCACGTTATCTACAGGGATCATGAAGTTTACGCCCTTAGCATGCGCCTTTGCGATCAGATCATTGGCAAGCTCAAGCTTATCCTCCTCGCAAAGAGAGGTACCTACATTATTTCCGGCAGCCTTAAAGAAGGTATAAGCCATACCTCCGCCGATGATCAGGGTATCAACCTTTTCGATCAGGTTATTGATAACACCGATCTTATCGGAAACCTTTGCTCCGCCCAAGATCGCAACAAAAGGACGGGCGGGCTCAGCCAAAGCCTTACCCATAACGGAGATCTCCTTCTGGATCAGGTAACCGCATACAGCGGGCAGATAATCAGCAACACCGGCGGTAGAAGCGTGAGCGCGGTGAGCGGAGCCAAACGCGTCATTTACGTAGACCTCAGCAAGATCAGCCAGCTCCTTCGCGAAATCAGCGCCGTTCTTTGTTTCTCTCGCGTCAAAGCGAACGTTTTCGATCAAAACAGCCTCGCCCTCTTTCAGAGCGGCAACCTTTGCCTTCGCATCTGCGCCAACGATATCCTCAGCAAAGGTAACCTTATCGCCAAGCAGCTCGTTCAAACGGTCAGCCACAGGCTTCAAGGTAAACTGCTTTTTGTCATTAAGAGCCTTCTTCAAAAGCTCAGCGGTAGCGGCAGCCTGTTCCTCAGCGGGAAGAGCCTCAACCTTCTTTTTCTCCTTCTTGGTCAAGCCAAAGCCCTCGGTAAAAATGCTGTGGGGCTTACCCATATGAGAGCAAAGAATCACCTTTGCGCCCTTGTCCAACAGGTACTTGATGGTAGGAAGCGCGCCAACGATTCTCTTATCGGAGGTGATCACGCCGTCCTTCATGGGAACGTTGAAGTCACAACGGACAAGAACCTTCTTGCCGGCAACGTCAATGTCTTCAATGGTTTTTTTGTTGTAAGTCATTGTTTATATCCACCTTTCAAAATTTTTCAAAGTTTACCATTTAATAATATACCACAAACTTGTCAAGATATCAAGAGTTATTTGTTAAAAAAATATCTTTTTTCTGATTTTTCTTATATTTCCTTTTCTTTAATTTTCTTTTTTATGTTAATTCATTCCAAATTTAATATATTGTTCACAAATTTTCAGCAAAAATGTATTATAATTGACTCAAACAAATCCTCAGAAACCTGACGAACGAAAGGAATTTCATGCAACAAATTATTGACCAAAAATTTGAGGAAGAAAGAGCGTTATACGCCCTCCGTGACACCCATGTGATCGGATGTGTTTTTGAGGGTGCTGCCGATGGCGAATCGGCGCTGAAGGAGTGCCGCGATATCAAGGTACATAATTGCCGCTTTTCCCTTCGCTACCCCCTATGGCACGCTAAAAATTTCCTCATTTCCGATTCCTATATGGCCATCTCTGCCCGCGCGCCAATCTGGTATACCGCTACGGGCACATTGCGGCACTGCCGTATCCATGCCCCAAAAGCCTTACGGGAGTGTGAGGATACTTTAATAGAGAGCTCGCTGATCGACTCCTCCGAATTTGGCTGGAAATGCCGTGAGCTTACGATCCGAAGCAGTGAGATCCATTCCGATTATCTTCTTTTGGACAGTCGGGATGTAAAAATCCAAAATCTCAGAATGAGCGGGAAATATTCCTTTCAGTATGTAGAGAATCTTACGCTGGAGGGCTGTACATTGGACACCAAGGATGCCTTTTGGCACTGCAAAAATGTTACCGTAACCGATTCTCTGATCAAGGGAGAATATCTTGGCTGGTTCTCTGAGGGACTTACTCTGATCAACTGCCGCATTGTGGGAACCCAACCTCTTTGCTACTGTAAAAATCTTCGTCTTATCAACTGTGTCATGGAAAACACCGATCTTTCTTTTGAATATTCACAGGTGGATGCCGTGATTCAAGGAGAGATCCTGTCCGTAAAGAATCCCCGTTCAGGACGGATCGTGGCGGATCGCATCGGTCAGGTCATTTTCGAAAACGCTGTTATGGAAACCGATTGTCAAATTGAAATCAAATCCAAAATTTAGAATTTAAAATAATAAAAAGGAGCTTACATATGTCACAGAAAATTGATGTTGCCGCATATATTTGGCCCGCGTATACGGGGAAGGAGCCCCGTTCCCGTATCTTTTGGCCTCAGGGGATTGGCGAATGGGAAACCGTAAAGCAGGCTTACCCCAAATTTGAAGGCCACTCTTGGCCGCGTACTCCCCTTTGGGGCTATCAGGATGAGGCGGATCCGCAGGTCATGGAAATGCAAATCAATGAAGCGCTGAGCCACGGCGTAAATGTATTTATCTATGACTGGTATTGGTATGACAACCGTCCGTTTTTGGAGCAATGTCTCAACGACGGCTTCCTGAAGGCAAAAAATAACGAGGACATGAAATTTTTCCTGATGTGGGCAAATCATGACGCGAACTATCTGTGGGACAGACGAAATGCCTCCGAGGATTTCCGCTCTACGGTAATATGGGAAGGAAGAACCACCGAGGATAATTTCCGTGTCATCGGAAAGCGTTGGCTTGATCGGTATTTTACACGTCCCAATTATTATAAAATTGACGGAAAGCCTCTTATCTCCATCTACGATCTCGGCAATTTTATCCGAACCTTCGGGTCTCCCGAAAGAACAAAGGAAATGATGCTATGGCTGAATGATGAGGCAAAGCGGTATGGCTTGGCAGGAATTCATTTTCAGGTCGTCCATCAAGGCAATGCCACCCGAAATCTTTCGGGTATTGATTCCCATTCCGCGCCCGAGAAGCTTATACAGGAGCTTCCCTTTGATTCTATTACCAACTATCAATATGCCCACATGATTAATGTAAACCGTGATTTTCGCGAGACTACCCCCGACGTTCTCAATGAATGGAGCCGTTTGCGGGATTTCTTCTCGGCAACCTATTTTCCCCATGTGTCGATCGGTTGGGACAACAATCCCCGCCATGTCTCACTTTTCAAGCCCAACATTTTAAAAAACAATACCCCCGATGCCTTTGAAGAGGTATTGGCGGAGGCAAAAAAATTTGCCTTGGAAAGCAAGGTCTCCTTGGTTACCGTCAACAGTTGGAATGAGTGGACTGAGGGTAGCTATCTTCTGCCCGATGACCTGAACGGATATGGATATTTGGAAGCGATCCGCAAGATCTTTACGGAATAAAACCACGCAGATTCGAGGCAAAAATACAAACTGAGAGGAAAGAAGGAGCAAAAGGAGCAAAATGAGAAAAATAGGAATCAACACCCGTGCGACACGAGGCTTGGAATATGAGGATTATGTAAAAGCGATCTCCGAGTTGGGATTTGAAGCTACCTTTACAGGGGTTTGGGATGACCAAACCATGGATATGCTCACAAATCTTTTCGCTCGTTACGGCATTGCGTATGAGTTTATTCATTCCCCCTTTCACCACATCAATGATATGTGGCTGGACACCGAGGAGGGCGAGCAAATGCACCGAGAAATTCTCCAATCCATTGATCTGTGCGCCCGTCTTGGCGTACCTGTAGATGTCATTCACCTCTCCTCGGGCAACACGCCTCCTTCCATTTCCGAGCTGGGACAAAAACGCTATGCGGAGCTGGTTGAGCACGCGGAAAAGAAAAATGTCCTTCTTGCCTTTGAAAATCTGCGCAAGCTTGCCAACGTGGCATGGGCAATGGAAACCTTCGCCGATTCTCCCAATGTGGGATTTTGCTGGGACTGCGGTCACGAGCTTTGCTTCACTCCTGACATCGAATTTATGCGGTTGTTTGGTAAAAAGCTTCTCTGCACCCACATTCACGATAACCGCGGAATTTCTTGTATTGACGACCACTATCTTCCCTTTGACGGAAAGCTGGACTACAACCGATTCGCCGAGCATATTCGCAATTCAGGATACACGGGAACTCTGACCTTGGAGGTATCTCAGCACCACGATGACCGCTATCAAGACTTCTCTCCTATGGAATTTCTTGAGCGAGCAGCGGCTGCCGCGAAAAAATTGCGTGATATTACCGACAATCTCAGTCAATAAAAGCACAAAACTTGATTGATTCCCAATCAATACAAAAATTCTTTTTAAAATACGCTAACGGCTGTTTGCAATGAAGCTTGCAAACAGCCGTTACCTTTTTAAATTTTCTGCTTTAATTCCTTAATAATCCGCTCCATTTTTTCCCTCTTTCGCTCCATATCCGAAAGGAGGGCAAACTGGTTCCGACACCGTTCCAGATTGTGCATGGGTCTGTGGATCTTAAAATACACATCCCCCTCCAAATAATCGGTCAAAAAGCGGATACCGCATTCATAGGTCATCATCATGGCTCCTATCGGCAACAGATCCACCTCCGACTCGGTCAATCTTCCCCCGCATCCCTTCAAAAAGCCCTCGGCATACAAACGAAACAGCTCCAGATCCAGCGACACCTTAGACAGATTGGTCTCATCCTCCGCGGCGGTATTGGCACCGAAACGAATGGAATCTCCAAAATCATTTACCGAATATCCCGGCATGACCGTATCCAGATCGATAACACAGACGGGCGCTCCGCTGCGCTCGTCAAACAAAATATTGTTCAGCTTTGTATCATTGTGGGTAACCCGCAAAGGAAGTTTTCCCTCTTGCCGCGCCCGCTCCAAGCTTTGGCAGAAATCCGCCCTTTCTTTCGCGAAATGAATCTCCTCCATGACCGATTCCGCTCTTCCGAAGCGATCCTCCTCGATCGCCCGATGCAGATTCTTGTATCGCCAAGGTGTATTATGAAAATTGGGAATTGTTTCATGCAAGGTTTCTGAGGGGTAATCGGAAAGCTGACCCTGAAAAACTCCAAAAGCCTCCGCGCATCGGTAAAAATCCTGACCGTTCTCAACCCTTTCCTTGGTCACGGTTCCCTCAACAAACTCATACAAGCGCCACCACGATCCAATGCTGTCTCGGAAATATTTTTCTCCCCTCCGTGTGGGAATCACTCGCAAAGCCCCACGCTCAAGGTCACCGCCCAGTTGGCTGACCTTCTCGCGAATATGCTCCGTCACCCCCAAAATGTTTTCCATAACCTGATCCGGACGCAAGAAAATCGAATGATTCATCCTTTGTAAAATAAAGCGTTTTCTATTTTCTTGGGAAACCGAATCCTCCGCCACAAGAAAGGTGTCATTAATGTGTCCGTTTCCGTAAGGGGCGTATTCCCTTGGTCGAAGCTCAAAATACGCGTCCAATGCTTCTTGTATTTTTGAACATGCCTGTGTCCGTTCCATGTCGTAATTCCTCTGTCTTTTTATGTATTTTTATTAAAGCATCCCGCCCAAAGCGGATTCGTACTCTCTCATATCCATCACTCTTCCGCTCCGTCGGGACTCCTCCGCGGCGTAAGCGATCAGATGGTTGCGGCAGGTCTCCTCAATCGTGCAAATGGCAATGTTGTCGGTGTCTCCGTTCAATCGGTCCCGCAGAGCCCGAATGATTCCCTGGTCTCCGCCGCCGTGTCCGCCGTCAATGGTATCGTTGGCTACCGCGTCGGAAAGGGGGATCTCTCGGGTTTCGGCAGTGGCAAAATCATAGAAGCGAAGCGTATCCTTCATATCACCGCTCAACTCCCCCTTGGTTCCCATGATGCGGATATGCCGTCCGCCTTTGGTGAAGGCGCACATGGAGAAGCTCGCTGTCACGCCTCCCTCAAATTCCAAATTGACGGTCTGGTGATCAACCACGTCGTTATCCATACGGAATACGCACCGTCCGTAATCTGTATTCCTCAAAACATTTTCCAGCTGCTCATCGGTTGGTCTTTCCGCCGTTCCCGCTGCGGAACGGGCAAAGGATCGCTCACGGTAATCCTTCATGTAGATCTTTTCAGCGTTGTAGAAGCAAGTCTGTGCCGCGGGACAGCCTTCAACGCAACGCTCGGGCGCTCCCTCGGGGGCATGCTCCGCATTGAAATAGCTCAATCCTCCAAAGCTGTGAACCCGTGTACAATTCTTTCCCACCAGCCATTGTAAAATATCCATGTCATGGCAGGTTTTTTGCACGATCATAGGCGTGGCTCTTTCACTGTTATGCCAGTTTCCTCGAACGAAGCTATGGCTTTGGTGTACATTGCCTACATCCTCGGCATGCTGGATGTGAACCACATCGCCGATAAGTCCCCCGTCAATCAAATTCTTCACCGCGCGGAAAAAGGCGGTAAAGCGCAACACATGGCAAACCAACACAAGCACACCCTTCTCGGCGGCGGCTCGCTCAATGGCGCAACACTCCTCGGGGGTCGCTCCCATAGGCTTTTCCAAAAGCAAGTTATAGCCCTTTTCGATCGCCGCCATAGCGGGAGCAAAGTGATCTCGGTCCATGGTAGCGACGATCACAAGATCGGCAAACCTTGGACGAGCCATCAGCTCCTCCCAGGAAGGGTAACACAGCTCCTCGGGAACATCAAACAGATCGCGGATGTAGTTTCTTTTTCTCTCCACGGGTTCCGCCACCGCGACAACACGGAAATCCTCCCCCATATCCTTCATGATCCTTGCGTAGCCGCAGCCACGGGAGCCCGCGCCGATCACAATAACTTCTTTCATAATACACTTCCTTCGCCGCAATGAAAAATAATAAAAACATCAAAAAGCCCTAAAAAGCTTGACAAGCTTCTGTTTATATCATATAATATTTTTGATTCTATGTCAATCGATATATTTACTGTAAAGGTGTACTTTTTTACTGTTTTTCTACGTCATCAATGGAAGGAGAGTCCTATGAGCATCGGTTATTATTTTTTTAATCCCGACCATAACTGCCACGGTCTCAATGCTTGCAGCAAAGCATCGGAGGATCATCCGCTGATGGTCAACTGTACCGGCAATGTTGTTACTCCCTTCCCTTTTACTACCGAGAATCCCACAGGACGGGAGGATTTTTATTTGATCTACATGGTAAAGGGCTCTATGAATGTGGCAATGCCCGAGGAGATCCTTCGCGCCGAAGCGGGAAATATAATGCTGTTTCCCCCTCGCTATCCCTACCGATACAGCTACCGTGGCGGCGAGGAATTAAACTATCTTTGGGTCCACTTCACCGGCTCTTATGCGCAAAAGCTCTTAGAGGAATGCGGCTTAGCTCCGCTTCCCGCTTTAAAAACCATAAGCTGTCATAACAGCATCATTGCCGAATTTAACCGCATGTTTGAAATTTTTGAGCGAAAAAGCAGTTTACAGCAACAGGAGCTTGCCTGTACCTTAGAACAGCTGTTGGTCAATATCGCTTTATCCGTAAGCAAGGAATCGCAAAATCATTCCTTGGATCGATCGATCCGCCATATTCATTCCTTCTATAATACGCCGCTTCGTATTCCCGAGCTGGCAAAAATGGAAAATTTAAGCCACTCCCGATATGTTGATGTCTTTCGGGCAAAAATGGGAATCCCTCCCACCGCGTATATCGTAAAGCTTCGGATCAATGCGGCATGCGATCTCTTGCAAAATACCGATATGAGCATCAAGCAAATCGCTCTTTTGGTTGGATACGACGATCCTCATTTTTTCAGCAAGCTCTTTAAGAAGTACATAGGTACAGCGCCGCAAAGCTATAGAAAACAGATATAACTTAAATTTATTAAGCTTGCGGTAAAAATTATTCAGGCAACTGCTCTTCTTGTCAAAAGAAAGCTCTGAGAAGTCCAATAAAGCATAACCACGGCGGACCGCGCAAGGGCAATCCGCCGTGGTTATATTATTTTCCCTGTCTCATTGCCGCGATCTGATCGGCATTCGGCGTAACGTACGCGGTCCAATTTGTATGATAGATCACAAAGCCGGGCTTGGCGCCCGCAGGCTTTTTCACGTTTTTCGCCAAAGTATAATCCACCGCGATATTATCGCCCTCCGCCTTGGAATAGTGTGCCGCGATCTGAGCCGCAACGGTAAAATCAAGATCGGTAGGCTCCCGTCCCTCGGTTATAAGCAACACATGAGAGCCCGGCACCTGCTTTGCGTGGAACCAATAATCCAGCTTTGAAGCAAGCCGATGGGTTATATACTCATTTTGCAAGTTGTTTTTTCCGCACAGGACCTTCATTCCGTCCGGTGTCATAAACTGCATCACAACAGGATTGTGGGACTTATGCGCCGCATAGGATTTCATGCGGGACGCATATCCCGAGCGGTACAGCTCATCCCGAATCTCCGACAGATCCCCCGGGGACTCCGCCCGTGTTAAGGATTCAAAAACGGTGTAAAGATACGCCAGCTCCTCTTCTCCCAATTTCAGCTGACGGCTCAGCTCGATCCTTGCCGTCTTGGCTTTGTTGTATTTTTTATAATAACGCTGAGCGTTTGCCGCGGGAGAAAGGCGATGATCCAGCTCCACCTCAACGGTACCAAAGCTTCCATCCTCCTTCATATCTTCGTAATCCTCAAAGCGAGCCACTCGGTCGCCTCGGGAAAGACGATAAATATTTGCCGTGATCAAATCCCCGTATTTTTTGTAAATGCTTCCCTTTTCACAATCCGCCAGCTCGGCTTTCTGCAGTTCCATCTTACGGCGCAGACGAGTCTCCGCATTGGTCAAGAGGCGTAAAATATCCGACGCGCGCTGACGCACTCTTTGCTCTCGATCGCGGGTTTCAAAGTAGGCATCGAACAGCTTTCCCGCTCCCTCCATCCTACGGCATTCCATATCCCCGTATTGCGTCAGCGGAAGAAAGGAATATTCCACGGGTCTTGTTCCGTCTAAAATCATACAGGTCTCAAAATTTTCTTTCCGCACTCGGTCGAAAACAGCCGAAAACTCACGCCATACATCTTCAAAAAAACAATATGCAAGGGGCGTATCGGTGTGTCCCGTAGCTTGGTAAGCAATTTCCCTTGCGACCACGGGGGCAACGCCCGAAAAGCTTTCCACAATAAACTTGTCACACCGTCTCTCCTTCGGTGAGGATTGAAGCAATTCAAAAAAACGATCTTGATCCACGCGCAACGGATCGTCCTTGTTTTGCGCGGGAGGAAGCGTATACGTCATTCCGGGGAGCAGCTGCCGCACGCTGTCAAAGGAAAAGTCTCCTGTCCGCAAGGCGGTAATAATTTTCTTCTCTCCGTCCGCAAAGATCAGATTGCTGTATTTTCCCATCAGCTCGGCGATCAGATATCTTCGGCATTCAAATCCCATTTCATCACGAGTATCGAACCCGAGAAAGGCAACGCGGTCAAAGGCTGCCTGACTGACCTCGCACAGCCTCGCTCCCTGTAAATATTTTCTCAAAAGCATGCAAAACATCGGGGGATTTTGAGGATTTTCCTTTTGTATTTCGGTAAATCCGATTCGAGGGTTATTGGAGCCCGCGTTGATCAGCAGTCTCCTTCCCCCCTCAAAGCTTCGCATTTGGAGAACAATCTCATCCCTCTCGGGCTGATATACCTTTTCAATTCTGGCGCCCTCTGCCGCTTTTCGGATTTCACTCAGAGCGCACGCCAACATTCCTGCATCAAAAGCCATTGGTTTCCTTTCTCAAAGAATCCTTTCATGGAATTAAAGAAATTCAAGCTTAACGAATCAAATCTCCCACACCGTTGAGGATATACATAGGTCGGTAGGGGAATTTATCAATATCCTCTTTTGCGGTCACTCCGCTCAATACCAAAACCGTATCCAAATTGGATTCAATTCCCGCGATAATATCGGTATCCATACGGTCACCGATAAACGCGATATCCTCACTGTGGCAGTTCAGCTTTTTCAGTCCGTGACGAAGCATCAAGGGATTGGGCTTTCCCACAAAATACGCCTTCTTTCCCGTAGCGATCTCAATGGGCGCGATCAGAGAGCCTGTAGCGGGCATGATCCCTCTCTCTGTGGGACCGATGGTATCGGGGTTTGTTCCGATCAGCTTTGCCCCCTTGTTTACCAGCTCAATGGCTTTTTCGATCTTCTCAAAAGAGTAGGTACGTGTCTCTCCCACAACTACATACTCGGGATTAACATCGTTCATATAGATCTTTTGATCATACAACGCCTTAGCAAGAGCAGCCTCACCGATCACGTATGCCGTGCAGTTGGGCGCCTGACTGTGCAAAAATTCCGAGGTTGCCATGGCACTGGTATAAAAATGATCGGGAGAGACCGAAAGTCCCATTCTCTCCAGCTTCATACTCAACTCATGGGGCGTTTTTTCGGGACTATTGGTAAGAAAAACAAATTTTTTATTATTGTTCAGCATCCAGTTTACAAACTCCGCCACGCCGTCAAGGATACGGTTTCCGTGATAGATCACGCCGTCCATGTCACAAATAAAACCTACCTTGTCCAATATCTTATCATAGATCTTTTCCATATATTCCTATATTCCCCTTTTTGGTATATTTAATATCTTCGCTATTGCCCAATAATTATCAGCCGAACATGACCCGATCCACGTCTGCCAAGGAATCAAATACGAAATCGGGCTTATCCGCTTCAGCGGCTGCCTCCACATCGGCAGGCTGAGTTTCTCCCGACAGCACTAAAACTGCCGTAACGCCAAATTTCTTTCCCAAAGCGATATCGGTGTACAAGCGGTCTCCGAAAATACACATTTCATCGTTCGTATATCCCGTTGCCTCGCCGATCATCTCGATCGTCTCCTTATAGGGCTTACCGAAATAAGTTGGAACCTTACCGGTTGACGCTGTCACAAGTGCCGCGATGGCTCCGCTGTCGGGTATGAATCCGTTTTCCGTAGGGCAGTTAAAATCGGGATGCGTGGAAAGATATTCCGCGCCTCCGCGGATCAAACGGCAAGCGTTGTTCAGCTTTTCATAGGTCAGGGAGGTGTCAAAGCTGGTAATGACAATATCCGCCTTTTCCTCATCGCCCCGAAGCAGGGGAATTCCCTTGGCACGGTATTCCTCCACCAATTCATCGGTGGCAACCAAATACACCGATTTACCGGCTCGGAATCTCTTCAAAAACTCAAGGGTCACATCGCCCGAGGTCATGATCTCATCCTCACGAGGCTCAAAGCCGAGACGCTCCAGCTTTTTCATATAAAAGGGCGTTGTATGAGAGGCGTTGTTGGTAAAAAACAACACTTTTTTTCCGTTCTCGCGAAGATTTTTTATATATCGGATAGCAAAATCAAAGGGCTTGCCCCCTAAATAGATCGTTCCGTCCATATCAAAAACAAACAGCTTTTTCTCGGATAAAATCGAGTTATTTGGATTGATAAAGTTCATTTTAGTCTTCCTCTTCTTTAATTAAAATTATTTTCTACAGAATTTTGCTATTTAATTATAGCACATCATTGCTTTTTTTTCAAGAATATGTTATAATATAACCAAATAAATTTGAATTTTTATTTTTAGATATTTTATATACAGTAAGGGAGGTCGTTATGAGAACAGTAATCGGAATTGACATTGGCGGGAGCACGACAAAAATCGTGGGCTTCCGAACAGAGGGCTCCTCACGTAGCTTGATCGAACCGATTTTTGTGCGCGCCACTGACGCGATCACCTCTGTATACGGCGCATTTGGAAAATTTACCATGCAAAACAATTTAAGCCTCGGTGACATCGACCGTGTCCTGATGACAGGTGTCGGCTCCTCCTTTATCAACCAACCGCTCTATGCGCTGGATTGCCATAAGGTATCGGAATTTCAATGCGTTGGCTTGGGAGGACTTTATCTTTCGGATCTGGACGAGGCGATCGTTGTCAGCATGGGAACCGGTACCGCTTTGATCCACGCCATAAAAAAAGGAGATTCCGCTGAGACAGAATATCTTGGAGGCACAGGTGTCGGCGGCGGAACGCTTCTGGGACTTTCCAGGAAGATGCTGGGCGTAGATACGGTAGAGCATCTGGAGCAGCTCGCCGCGACAGGAGATCTTAACAAAGTGGACCTTCGCATTGGGGATATCTCGGGAGATAACAATTTTGCCATCAGCGAGGAGATCACCGCATCTAACTTCGGAAAGCTTTCGGATATTGCCAACAAGCATGATATCGCCATGGGGATCTCCAATATGGTGGCGGAAACCATTGCCATGCTCGCTGTCTTCGCGGCAAGAAATTTCAAGGTTAAAAACGTGGTCCTGACAGGAAATCTCACCTCTCTTCCCTCTGTTACCCGTGTGTTTGAGGGCTTAGAGTCCCACTTTGGTGTTCGGTTTATCATTCCCGAAATGTCTTAGTTTGCCACGGTAATCGGCGCGGCGCTTTCCGACCGAAAAATATAGCTTCAAAAATACAGGATTTTGTTTTTTCGAAAATTTCTCATAAAAATTACGGGATGCCCCACAAATCATCGGGCACCCCGTATTTATTTTTTCTTACAGTCGCTGTATGCCAAAACGGACGGAAGGCACCCCTGAAAAATCACATTACAGAGACGCGTACAATTGATATAGCTCGGCGTAAATTCCGTTTTTCCTCAGCAATTCCTCATGGGTTCCCGTTTCCTCTATGCCGTTTTCGGTCAATACCAAAATGCGGTCAGCGTTGCGCACTGTGGTCAAACGGTGAGCGACGGTAAAGGTGGTGCGTCCCTTTGCCAGCTTTTCCAGAGATTGCTGTACCAATTTTTCGCTTTCATTATCCAACGCGCTGGTCGCCTCGTCCAAAATTAAAATGGGCGGATTTTTTAAAAATACTCTCGCGATAGAGATCCTCTGCTTTTGACCGCCCGACAGCTTAACGCCTCTCTCTCCTACATAGGTATCGTATCGATCGGGCAATGCCTCAATAAACTCATGTGCCCCCGCGAGACGTGCCGCCTGCTCAATTTCCTCGTCCGTGGCGTTTTGCTTTCCGTAAGCAATATTTTCACGAATGGTACCCGAGAATAAATATACATCCTGAGCTACCACACCGATATTTTCACGCAGGGACTGAAGGGTTATGGAGCGGATATCCTTACCGTCCAGCAAGATCCTTCCATCCGATGCCTCGTAAAATCTGGGGATCAAGGAACACAGCGTAGTCTTTCCTCCCCCCGATGGACCTACCAAGGCAATGCTTTCCCCCGCGCGGACGTTCAGATTCAAATGTGTCAAAACATTTCGCGATTCGGTTTCATAGTGGAACGAAACGTCCGAAAATTCAATATTTCCTTCCACACGCCCGATTTCCTCAGAGCCGATCTCGTCAGCAATTTCGGGTTCAATATCCATAATCTCGCAAAAACGCTCGATGCCTGTCAAGCCTCGCTGAAATTGCTCGGCAAATTCCACAATACGGCGGATCGAATTCAATAAGGTGGTCACGAACATTAAATACGCCACATAATCGGCAGCATTGATAGAGCCCTTCATCATAAAGAAGGCACCGGCAACCACCACAACGATATACATCAGGCCGTCAAACAATCGAGTAGAGGATTGGAAGCCCGCCATAATATGATAAACTCTGGTTTTGATCGAAAGAAATTTTAAATTGTCCTCTTCAAATTTCTCCTCCTCCACCTTCTCATTGGCAAAGGATTTCACCACACGGATTCCCAACAAGCTATCCTCAATACGGGAGTTCAGCTCTCCGACCTGTTTTCTTGAATCCCTGAAGCCCGCGCGCATCTTGCGGTTAAACACTGATAAAACGAGGATCATAGGAGGGATCACGGAAAATACGATCAAGGTCAGTGGAACGCTCATGGTGCAAAGCAGCACAAAGGAGCAAACAATCTTAATTCCGGCGATAAAAAATTCCTCAGGGCAGTGGTGGGAAAATTCCGTCACGTCAAACAAATCACTGGTAATCCGAGACATCAAGGTACCGATTTTGGCATTGTCATAATAGGAAAAAGAAAGCTTTTGCAAATGGCAAAAGAAATCACGGCGCATATCAGTCTCAAGCCGAGTACCCATAATATGCCCCACCGAAGCCATATAGTAATTGGCAGCTGTATCGATCAGGCGCAGAACCACATATAAAATCCCACACCGCAGAATCAAGCCCACTGTCAGTGCCAAGGGCTCCGAGGTGGCGGCATTGGTAATCGCACGGACAATCATGGGAAGCATCAGCTCACATAGGGTCGTCAAAGCGGCACAAAAAAGATCCAGCACAAGAATCCATCTGTATTTTTTGTAATAGGGTAAAAAGCGGCGAATCAGTCGAAGCCCGTTTCGTTTTTCCGATTTTTCTTTCGCTTCTTGGTTCTCTTTATTTGTTCCATTATCCTTTTTTTCAGACATCTTTTTACTCCAAAATATTTTATTAATATAAAATTTTACACAATAATTATAGCATAAACGCAGAAAGCCGTCAATTCCCCCGAGAAAATTTTTTAAATACCGGATCTACAGGAGCCGTTCCAAATGATCGGCAATTCTGCGAGAAGCAAAACCATCTCCATAGGGATTTTTCGCGCGTGACATGCTGTCATATAAAGCAGGGGTTTCCAAAAGATCCCGAATTCCTCGGTAAACGGTCCCCTCCCCTGTTCCGATCAGGCGCATGATCCCCGCCTCCAAGCCCTCCTGTCTCTCCGTAATATTTCGCATAACCAAAACGGGTTTATCTAAGGCGGGCGCTTCCTCCTGTATGCCGCCGCTGTCCGTCAAGACAAAATAACAGCGGGATAAAAAATTATGAAAATCCACCACATCCAAGGGGTCAATTAAATGAATCCGATCACGCCCTCCCAATTCCTCCTCTGCAAGCGCCCGAACGGCGGGATTGAGATGGACAGGATAGATGATTTTGACATTTTCAAATTCATTTAAAATCCTTCGAACTGACCGAAACATATTCCGCATGGGCAATCCAATATTTTCCCTACGGTGAGCGGTCAACAGAATCAATCGGCTTCCCCTCGCCCATTCTAACTCAGGATGACAATATTCTGACCGCACCGTGGTCCTCAATGCGTCAATCCCTGTATTTCCTACCACAAAAATGCGCTCTTCCCGCTTCCCCTCGCGAAGAAGATTTCTTTTTGCCCGTTCTGTAGGAGCAAAATGGAAATCTGCCATCTCCCCAACGGCGCGTCGGTTCCACTCCTCGGGGAAAGGTTCTTTCAAACGATCGGTACGAAGCCCCGCTTCAATATGCCCTATAGGAATTCCCAAATAAAAGCACGCCAGCGCGGAGGAAAACGCCGTGGTCGTATCACCGTGAACCAATACAATATGGGGGGTTTCACGCACCAATACCGTGCGAAGCTCTTTGAGAACCTTGATCGTAATATCAAACAAATCTTGTTGTGGCTTCATAATATCAAGATCATAGTCAGGAACCACCTCGAAAGCATTTAACGTTCCATCTAACATCTGCCTATGCTGTCCCGTCACGCAAACACGGCAATCAAAAAGCTCCCGACTCCTTAGCTCTTTAACCAAGGGACACATTTTAACAGCATCGGGACGTGTTCCAAAGATTAAAAAAATTTTCTTCTTTTCCCTCATATCCAACTCCTTTTTATCATCTTCTTATACCATATTCGCGATTGAGTAAAGATATGAATAAAAAACAAGAGCGAACTGTCTCACAAATAGTGAAATGTCCGCTTCATTTTATATGGATTATATGGAGAAGGCTTAACGCTAAAAAAGTGTTGATCTTTTCTAAAAAATTAAATAAAAAAGTATAATCGAAATATCGATTATACTCTCATCATAAATCTAATATAATTGAATATGTCCACAAAAAACCGAACAAAGTTAAAGAAAGGAAGTAAGAAAGACGAAACTCAAGAAATTTGTACGTATGTTGAACTAAAAAGTTCAAGCCCTCGGTCTATTAGTATCGGTCAGCTAAACACATTACTGTGCGTACACCTCCGACCTATCAAACTTGTAGTCTGCAAGTGACCTTACTAACTCGAAGTTAGAGGGATATCTAATCTTGAGGTTTGTTTCACGCTTAGATGCCTTCAGCGTTTATCAAATCCGCACGCGGCTACCCAGCTATGCCCTTGGCAGAACAACTGGTGCACCGGAGGTGCGTCCGACCCGGTCCTCTCGTACTAAGGTCAGCTCCTCTCAAATATCCTACGCCCACGACAGATAGGGACCGAACTGTCTCACGACGTTCTGAACCCAGCTCGCGTACCACTTTAATCGGCGGACA
>JAZSPS010000084.1:0-19004 GCA_045537595.1 Eubacteriales bacterium | reverse complement strand
GCTCCATCATGGAAGCGCCGAGGATCAGCTCCAGCTCATCATCCTCCAGCTTATTGTAAAGAGAGCAGAAGGGGCAGCCGCAAGAAGGATCGGCGGCAGAGGCCTCAAAAGCCTCGTTGACGGGAATGGTGTAAATTTGCTCCATAAAATTCCTCCAAAAAAAGAAAAGAATCGGTTAAAATTCAAAACAGTCAATATTATAATTATATCATAAAATACGGTCGTTTGCAAGGGATTTTTGAGATATGGATATAAATAAATATCTGTAGTTTTCGGAAAACCATGGAATAAAAAATAAAAAATATCCGTAGGAACAGGCGTCCCTGCCCGTTATACGCACAAAACTTTGCGTGGCGTACCGACGTTATTTTTTCGGTTTTCCTCCCCTCGTGTCATACTTCGCTCAGGACGCCATGGCGGGACCATGAGGATCCGCACAATAAAACCCCCGCATGGGCTGTCCTCACACTTTTGGGGAGATCAGCCTTTGCAGGGGATTTTATTATAACTTTATTGATGATACCCCAGCTTATCGGATCTTTACCAACCTCTCGATGCCCTTTTGTAATGAGATACATAGACAATCAATGTCCTCTTCGGTGTTGTATGAGGATAAGCTGAGCCTCAGCGAACAATCTGCCTCATGAGCGGATAACCCAAAGGCAAGAAGCGCCTCGCTGGGATGCTGGGAATGGGAAGAGCAGGCAGAGCCGCTGGAAACATAAATTCCATCTGCCGATAGAGCGTGAAGCATTGTCTCACTTTTGATGCTCGGTAAGGTAATGTTGATAATGTGGGGAATATATTCTCCGTGAGGACGGTTGATTCGAACATTTAAGACGGAAAGCTTGTCCTCAGCATATTGGCAAAGAGTAGAAAGCCTTTCAGCGTTTTTTTCTTTTTTCAGACGTAAATCTTCTGCCGCGGCACCGAAAGCGGAAATTCCGATCACATTTTCGGTTCCCGAACGTAAATTTCCCTCCTGACCGCCTCCCATAAGAAAAGGGCGGATTTTTTTCGCCTTCAGTAAAGGGGAGGAAATGTATAAAGCACCCACCCCCTTCGGCGCATGGATCTTGTGAGCGCTCAGCGTAATCAGATCCGCGTGGAGGGAAGCAGGGGTAAAGGAAACCTTCATAAAGCCTTGGACCGCGTCACAATGGGTGATGGCATCGGGATAGCGTTGCTTAAGGGAACGGAACAATTCCCCTACAGGGTAAAGCGCGCCGGTCTCATTGTTTACTAACATAAAAGAGGCAAGAAAAATCTTTTTATCCAAGGAGGCTTCAAAAGCAGCTCTGTCGAGAACCCCGTGTCGGGTGGGGATACGAATGACCTCAAAGCCGTCCTTTTCTAAATGCTCCATCACCCGTGCCACCGAAGGATGCTCGGAATCGGTGGTGAGGATTCGATTGGCATCACGCCGTTTTTTCGCGTAAGCGGATCCCAAAAGCGCCATCGAGGAGGCCTCCGTTCCGCAAGAAGTAAAGACAAGAGCTCCGTCTTTTTGACGTGGGCGAAAGCCAAGCGCGCGTAAAATCTGCTCCCGAGCCTTTTCGATCAGCTTTTCGGCAGCCTGCCCTGCGCTGTGAAGCGAAGAGGGGTTGCCGTATATCTCCATGGCTTCCAGTATGGCGGCCTTTGCTGTTGGGGATAAGGGAGTCGTAGCACTGTTATCTAAATAAATTTCTTTGTTCATCATGTGTATATTACCGTGATTTTTTCGTAATTTTATCGTAATCTCATCGGAAGGTAAAGGCATTCAGCATCGCCTCCACGTCGGCAAGATGCGTGTCAAAATTTTCAGTCAGAGCAGTGTAGGTAATGGAATAGATCATTTCGTTGTAGGTAAAGAAGGTTTGCATGATCTTGAATTCCGCACCGTCCACATTGGCGCGGTAGACATAGGAGTAGGCAAGACGGCCGGCAACGGTCCGCTCTGCTTCGGAGAGCCGCTCGTAAGAAGGAAGCGTGGTGGCGTATTGAGCCTCGCATTGGGCGAAATAATCCCGAATAGAGATCGACATGTTGGGCGCGAAGGAGGTAACGGTAACATTGGATTTTCCGCTTTCTGGGTAATATGCCTCAGAGCTTCCGCTTTCGGCATCGCAGATCCAAGCCTTGGGCACATAAAAACGATACTCGATCTTGTCAGAGGAAGCGATCTCCATTCCCTCAGGGGTGTCCTTGTCTACTGCTTCCGCTCCGTTGGGATCCTCCTTGTCGCATAAAACAAAGGCTTCAATAATCAAATTAAAATCTGAGCTGCGGTTCTCGTACAGATCCGAGGAGCTGTAACCGCAAAGAGAGATCATATCCCCCTTGCGGAAGGCTGTGATCTGAAACGCTGTCATTGCCATGCCGTCATCGGTAAACTTGTAGGTAATGCGAACCGCGTTTTCACCGCCCAATAGTGCGGCGGAACGCTCGGTGATCTCAAAGCCGGTCAAAGCTCCTGCGTATTGCTCCGCGCAAAGATCAACATAGGCATCCAAGGACATGGAGGGATCGGCGGGGGTGTAATACCGCGCGGTAACCATTACCTTTTGCGAGGAAGAATAATAGGCGGCGGAAATACCGGAGGAGGTGTTCAGCGACCAAGATTCGGGAACATAGAGGCGAAAGGGCTCACCGGGGACCGTAGCCGATTGCATGCCTTCCGGCACGTCCTCATCATCGGAGGAGCAGGAAACAGCGGTAAGACAAAGAAGAAGTACCAAAAAAAGAGCAGAAAGCTTTTTTATCATTTTAAAATTCCTTTCTTTTGGGTGAAATAGGTGAATTGGTAAAATAGTTTATCGTAGTTTTCTTGATTTTTTGATTTTCGGTTCATAAATGGATAAAACATTATAACAAATATTTTTAAAAGTATCTATCATATTTTTTAAAATATTTTGTAAATATTATTGGCTTTTGAAATTTTCCACGATCTCCCGAAAAGCACGTCCGCGCTCAGCAAAATTGCGAAAGGCGTCAAAGCTGGCACAGGCAGGAGAAAGCAGAACACAGCCGTTTTCTCTCGCTAAAGACCGTGCGGTGAACACCGCGTCACGAAAATCAGGGGCGTAAGCGATCTCCGGCTTGCCGAAACGGTATAGGGGGTGGGCTTGAAGCACCTGTCCGATCCTTTCTCCCGTAGCTCCCGTCAGAACCACAGCGCGGGCATGAAGACATAAGCTTTCGGCGAGGGGCTCAAAGGGAATTTTTTTGTCGTAACCGCCGCAGATGATTACGATGTCCCGTCCCTTCAGCGCGGAAAGAGCGGCGGCGGTTCGGGTGGGAGAGGAGTCAATGGAGCTGTTATAATAGTCGGTACCGTTAAAATTGCGGACCCACTCCAAGCGGTGCTCCACACCGTAAAAGGAATCGGCAACCAAATGAAAAACAGAAGGATCCACACAGCCGTATACCAAAGCCATGGCGGTCATGAAGTTTTCAACATTGTGCCTACCGGGAATACGAATGTGAGAAATATCTAACAGCTTTTCCTCCTCTTTCCCGTTTGAGATCACAATCCAACCATCCTTTTCATAAATGGCACGGTCGCAGGAAGCAAAGCCCTGAGAGAATAGGGAATCGAAGGAGCCGCGTGTGGAGGAAAAAAGGAAAACAGCGGGGATTCCGCATTCGCCGTTTTGGCGACGCTGAATCAGCTCCTCGGCAATGCGGGCAGTGTGAGGGCAATCCGCGTTGGTAACAAAGCGAAGGGTGTTTTTGCCAATAATATTGGTTTTGGCGGAAATATACTCATCCATATGGCGGTGCCAGTCCAAATGATTGGGGGAAATATTTGTGATGGCAGAGTATTGGGGCGACCTTTTGACTGTCATCAGTTGAAAGCTGGAAAGCTCCATGACCGCGCGGTCAGAACAGGAGATGTCGGACAAACGGTCAAGTAAAGGCGTGCCAATGTTTCCTCCCACAAAAACGCTTCCTGATCGGGTGCGCTCAGCCTCAGCGGAAAGAAATTTTCCCACTAAGGTGGTGGAGGTGGTTTTTCCGTCGCTGCCTGTTACAGCAAAGGTCTGAGCATCGGTCAGCCGCAAAAAAAGCTCCATCTCGGAGGTTAACTCATGACCGTGGGAGACAGCGGAAAGAAGGGCGGGAAGATCGGGGCGGATGCCGGGAGAGCGAAAGATCACACTGCCGTCGAGGGAATCAAAGCAGCCGTTGCCGCAAATAAATTTTACACCCGCTTGAGAAAGCGCAAACGCTTCGGGACCAAGCTCAGAAAGCTCCTTTTTGTCCCGAACCGTCAAGTCAATCCCCATATCGCATAGTACATGAGCAAGGGGGAGATTGGATACCCCCAAGCCTAAAATTTCACAGCTTCTTCCATGTATGTAATTTTTGAGTAAATCGTTATTCATAATATCAGCTCCCATAAAATAGGTATCCAATATTATTATATATTTTTAAGAGCGAATATGCAAGTGCTTTTGCGTAATTTTGTTCAAGAAACTTCCTTCGAAAAAAATGATGCTAATGTATCAAAGATCCTTCGGCTCAGAATGACACGAAATGAGGTGTAGTGCGACAGATAAACCTTGATTCTCGCATAAGCTTTCGTACGTGTCAACACGCGGCTCATCTGCGTGATGCGTATGCACGCAATCCCCATTTTTTCGGAAGATTCTTGGACCGCTCATGTTTATAATTTATAAGATGTTTGTTCATTTTTTGCAATCATAAAATGAATTTTTCGCCATTTACTTTTCAAAAAGAATATATTATAATACAATTACAGGATTCAAAAAAGAACACAAAGGTGGAAGCAACCGTGAAAAAAATTGGAAAAGAAGTTTTGTTTCTGAAAACAGGACCCGACAACCCGAGAAACGGAGAAGGCTCCTTCATCCGAACCAAAGACGGTCGGATTCTGTACATTTATACAGAATATGCGGGAGATCATTGCAGGGATCATGCCGAAGCACGGATTTCCGTATGCGAATCGCACGACGAGGGAGAGCATTGGTCCCATCCCCGTGTCGTGATTTCCAAACCTGCCGATGCGCAAAATATTATGTCCCCCTCGGTTTTTCGCATGAAAGACGGCGCCATGGGAATGGTCTATCTGCGCAAAGACGTACGGGAGGACGACGGCGTGATCTGTATGCCTCTGTTCGTTCGCTCCGATGACGAGGGGGAAACTTGGATGGAGCCGCGCGGCTGCGGATTTCCCGTAGGCTATTATTGCGTTGTAAACGACGGCGTTCTGGTCACAAAAAGCGGACGGATCTACGTTCCAACCTCTTATACGGGAGAGATCCGCGACGCTATGCATACCATGAAGGTAAAACCGATTCCTCATATCTCGGACGTGCGCATCGCGTTCTCCGACGACAACGGACAAAGCTGGCAGGTCTGTGATCAGGTGCTCTCCTCCCCCTATCCGAAGATGAGCGGTCTATTTGAGCCGAGTATGTTCGAGCACGAGGACGGCACACTGTGGTTGTTCGCGCGCACAGCCTTAGGACATCAATATCAATCATTTTCGTACGACAACGGAAAAAGCTTTACGGCAGTCGAACCGAACTGCCGCTTTACCACCCCCGATTCGCCGATGCGCGTCAAGCATCTGGGACCTTACGCGGCGGCGATCTATAATCCCATCGGCTACAACTGCCTCTTCCCCGCCGCCGAGCGTTGGGGTTGTCCCAAGCGTACGCCGTTGGTGATCTCGGTCTCCATGCAGGACGGAAAAGATCTGAACGATTCTTCCGTATCCCCCGCCAACGGAGGCTTTTCGGAGATCGCGAAGCATACCTACCTCTTGGAAGATGACATGACCAACAGCTATTGCTATCCCTCCGCGCTCGCGCTGCGGGACGGCATCCTCATTTCCTACTATCACAGCGACGGCAGCAACGAATGCTTGCACGCCGCCAAGGTGATCAAAATCCGATACGAAGAATTTAACTAATTTAACTAAAAAGGAGCGACTATCATGATTCATCCCTTCGAAAAAAGACAAGCTTTTGACAGCGATATTCGCGTAGAAGCCGTATTTTTGCAAGGAGGACGTGTCCGATGAAAAACAAACCGAATATCGAACAGCTTCTGTCCTTTTTTAAGGAAGAGCTGACCGACCGTCTGCTCTTCTTTTGGATGGATCGCTGTCTTGACCGGGAAAACGGCGGATATCTGAACTGTTTTTTCAATGACGGAAGCCGACTGGTTTCCACCGACAAATATACCTGGTCACAAGGGCGCTTTTTGTGGGTATTTTCCCGCTTGGCGACGATGGAGAGCGATCTGTTTGACAAAAAGCAAAGAGCCGTTTTTCTGTCTTACGCGAAAAACGGCATGGAATTTTTAAAAAAGCATGTCCTCTTGGACGGCGAACCGCTCCGCTGTGTCTTTTTGACCGACGCCAAAGGCACCCCCAAAGCCGTAGAAGGACACGAGGGCTACGACCTCAGCATCTCCGCCGATTGCTTTGTGGTTATGGGCTTTGCCGCCTACGCGCGCGCGGCGGAAGACAGAGAGGCTTGGAATTTTGCCAAGGCCTTGGGAGAATCGGTGTATGAGCGCTATGAATCGGGCAATTACCGCTCGCTCCCCTACCCCGTTCCGTCGGGATACCGAACCCACGCAAAGCCAATGATCCTGACCAATGTCTTCTGCGAGCTCTACCGAGCGGCAGAGCAATTCGACCGTTCCTACGCCGAGACGCTGAAGCGGCGAATCGCCGATTGCCACCGTGAGGTCTTTGAGGTCTTTACGGATGAGCGTCACTTGGTTCATGAATTTACCCTCTCGGACGGCAGCTTTGCCGAGTCTCTGTTCGGTCAGCATATCAACCCGGGGCATACCCTTGAGGATATGTGGTTCCAATGGGAAGCGGCAGATATTATCGACCTCGATATCTATCGAAAAGAAATCGGCAAGATCGTCGAGCAAACCATGGCGCTGGGTTGGGACGAACCGTATGGCGGACTCTATCACTTCGTTCCCTGCGACGGTCTTAATACCGCGTATGAGGCGGGAGCGCTCGGGGATGAACCTCAGATGAGGCTGGTTCTCGACGACTGGGGCAGCAAGCTTTGGTGGGTTCATTCCGAAGCGATGTATACCAATCTGTTGCTCTATATCAAAACAGGAAAGGAACAATATCTGCGCCACTTTGAGCAGGTGTTCGATTATGCCTATCGTACCTTCCCCAATCCCGATCCCGCCATTCGCGAATGGATCCAAATCCGAACGAGAGACGGTCAGCCGCAGGAAAAGGTGGTGGCGCTTCCCGTCAAGGACCCTTATCACATTATTCGCAATGTTCTGTTAATCATTGAATTATTGGAAAGGCAAGAAAACTGACATGAGTAATCAACTCTTTCGCGCATACAGAAAACTGATCGAGCAAGCATGGATCCCGATTTTCGTAGATGACGCGTTCGACACCGAAATTCTTTTGGAGGGATGCCGTCTGGCAGGGCTCGACGTCATCGAATACACCTTGCGCCGCAGAGACGCGAAGCAGATTGTCCCCACGCTGAAATCCCGCCTTCCCGACACGGTGATCTTGATGGGAAGCACGGTAGACAGCGAAGAAATCGTACAAGAACGAAAGCGACGCTTTCCTCAACTGATGACTCTCTCGGAGCTCGAGCCATACGTAGACGGCTTTGTCTCCATGCTTCCCTACTCAGATGAAACACTTCAAAAATACAGACATACGCATTTGTGCATTCCGACGGCGGAAACCGGCGGAGAGGCACTTCGCCAGATCAAGAGCGGTGCGGCAATCATCAAGGTGCTTGGTCCCGACCTATCCTTATCGAAGAGATTGCACGCCCTTCCGACCTTCAACTATTGCCCCACGTACGTGACGGGCGGCATCACCACAGAGCGCATGGAGGATGCGTTTTCGGCAGGAAACATTCTGTGCGCCACGGGCTTTGACGTTTTGCTGAAGGGAATCGATCCGTCCGCGCTCACGCCCGAGCTGGTAGCAGAACGGATCCTCTCCTTTGTGGCTGCCGCCATCGATGCCCGCAATCGGGTATGCCCGAGCCTTAAGGACACTGCGCATCTCTCGGACGAAGAATTCCGAGCGGCACTTCCCAATTACTGCCCCATACGCTAAAAGGAGAGAACCTATGAAGGAATCCCTTTCGTTTCAATTTCGCACCCTTCCCTCCCAAGCGGAGGATCTCGCCGTTTACAACGCCGAACACGCCCCCTTCCGTATTCATGGACTGTATTCCCAAAAAGAGGACGGTCTCTTTGCGCGCATGCCCAAGGAAATCGCGGAACGCACGAGCAAAAAGGTCGGTCTGCTTTATACGAACACCGCAGGCGCGCGCTTGCGCTTTGCGACCGATTCCCGAACACTTGCCGTCGGCGCGGTCTATCCGCCTATGAGCTTTCCGTCCGAGCGAAGCGTTGCCCTTTCGGGCGCGAGCGCATGCTGTTTTGACCTATACGCCGACGGCAAGCACTGTCAGGTCTTGTCCCCCACCACCTTGATCCGGCGGGGAAGCGTGGTCAGCTTTGAGTTGTCGGACGGACGCTACGAAGCCTTTGTTTCGTTTGCGGAAAAAAAGATGCGGCAAATCACGCTTTGCTTCCCCTCCTTTGTCAACATCAGCGATCTGTTTGTCGGACTGGACGAGAACGCGGTCCTAACGGAAGCCGAGCCCTATGTCAACGATCTGCCCGTGGTCTTTTACGGCTCGTCAATCACGCAAGGCGCCTGCGCCTCCCGCTCGGGCAACACCTACGAAAATATTCTCTCCCGAAAATTTTCGTTTGACTACATCAATCTGGGCTTTGCGGGTGCTTGCAAGTCAGAGACACCGATCATCGACTATCTGTGCGCGCTTCCCATGCGGATTCTGGTTTATGACTATGACCATAATACACCGTCCGCAGAGTATTTGAAGGATACACATTTGCCGAGTTTAAAAAAATTGCGCAAGGCACATCCCGATATTCCGATCATTTTGCTCTCCAAGCCCAACCAACACAACGGCAAGGAAGAAGCGATCAAAAGAATGCGTGTTATCGAGGAAAGTTATGAGTCGTTGCGCCGAGAAAGCTCGGCACCTGTTCATTTCATCAACGGTCAGACAATCTTCGAGAGCCACGATCGGGAAATGATGACGATCGATAACACCCACCCCACCGATCTCGGCTTTTATTGCATGGCGGAGGCCTTGTCGGAGGTATTCGCGCGCTATTTTTAATTTTTATAAAGATCCTTTCGCCTGCAAAACAAAGAGATCCTCAAGCGATCTGAGGGGGCAAGGCGTGTTGTGTACACAACACGCCTTGCCCCTCTTTTTCGTGCTACATCCGATCCTCGGAAATTACGTCATCCAAATATTTTTTGTTGGTCAGTCGGTCGTTCACGCAATCCAAAAGAACCTCGATCAATACCATCATATTGAGGGAAGAGCTGTTGCGGTGAACGAATATCTTTGCTCTGTCTTCCATTCCTGTACATAGGGCATATTGGGCGGCTTGCGCCAAGGGACACTTGATCGCGTCGGTCAGCGCAACGGTAACCATCTTCTTTTCCTTGGCAAATTGCAGCTCCGCATACGTCTTCTTATGCTCTCCCGAACGAGAGATAAAAATTGCCACGTCGTTTTCCTGCCCAAGGCAGAGATTCTCCATATCGGTCTCAGAGTATCCTCCGCCGCCGCAACGAATTCCCATTCTGGTCAATCGATACATTACGTCGGCGGCAAGGATCTTATTGTAGCCGTTGCCGATGACGAACACCGTCGAGCTGCGGTCAATGGCTTCCGCGCATTGTCTGAGAACCTCGCTGTCCAGATGCTTGGCAATGGTCAGCACGTTTTCATTGATCGCCATCATTCGTTTCTGAACGAAGCCGTCCTCTATGCGCGCATTCTCCTCTCCGAGGATCCTGTTTTGCCCCATGTCGCGGGAGAGCTGGAGCTTCATTTGATAAAATCCCACGTATCCGATCCGCTTGCAGAAGCGGACGACCGTGGCATCGCTGACCCCGCTCTGCTCGGCAGTCTCGGATACATTGCATTCAATTGCCCGTTCAGGCTGATTCAGAATAAAGTCAGCCACCTTCGACTCGGCGGCAAACAGCTCGGAATAGTGCCGTTTGATGTTTTCCCGAACCGTAAAGGTTTGATTCACATTCTTCCTGTTCATTTTTCGGGGTAGAAGCCAACAAGTCTGGGGTGTCCCGAGCAGGTTGCGCTGTTTCCTACCTCGTAGTACGCGCCCAGATCCTTATTCGTATCGATATAATAATAAATATCCTCCATGTACTCACCCTCATAAACCATCTCGTGGCCTCTTTCAATGAGAGCGTCCATATACTTGCGGAGATTTTCGTTGTTGCTGTAAATGCTCTCCTTGATGTGGTGGATTCCGGGTCCCTTCTCCTTCAGAAAAGCGGAATAGGGATCGGGGCCTTCTTCGGGCTGGATCACCTCAATGGTCACATTCCCCACCTTGGTAAAGGCAATGTAAAACTTCCAGGGTTCCTTCACGGGTTCATCATTCAGCTTCACGTTGAAGGCACAATCGTTTGTATTTTCAATGATCGTCCAAGGACCCATCTCCAGCATTTCGGTGAAATACCGGATGGTACGCTTGTAATCGTCGGTCACATAACAGATCTGGTCGATAAAACGCCCTTTATTCAATTCTCTGAGTTCAGCTGCGGTTTTCATTTGAATTTCCTCCCAATATAATATTGATAAAAAAATTGTATTACTTTCTTGTATGTTTGTCAATACCGTTTGAAGGAAATCTCCCAAATGCACAAAATCGAGGAAGAATCCATGCCGTAAAAAAATATTTCTTCATACAAAACGTACAAAAGGGGTTTTATGAAAAAATATTTCTTGACAGAGGGGAGCGTTCATGCTATAATAAAAATACTATTTTAAGCAAAAGGAGGATTCCTATGTCAAAAATCAAATACGGCAGCCAGACCTACCCTTGGCAAATGAATGCCGATGAAAAATTTCACGGACAGGTTCCCCACATGGTAGATATTCTGCTCAAGGCAGGCTTCACGGGCATTGAGGCGGAGATCTGTATGCTAGGCGACTACTACAAGAACCCGAACCTGCTCAAGGAACTTTTGGATGAAAAGCAGGTTACCTTTGCCGCCCTTGCGTTCCATGAGGATTGGCTCTTTGAAAAGGAAACCGCGGAGGAGCGCGCGAGAGCCGACGAGGCGATCGAATTTCTCAGTCATTTCCCAACCGCCAAGCTCATGCTTTGCCATGCGGCGGCAGATCCCGTTCGTGAGAACCGTCTGTATGAAAAGCAGTGCAATCAGCTTGCCTGCATTTCGGACGTAGCCCGGAGAGCGGCTGAAAGCGGCATCGTTTCGGTGTTCCACCCCAACTCCGCCCCCAACTCCATCTTCCGCTACGATTCGGACTATCACATCATGTTCGATACCCTATACAGCAGCGGGATCGGCTATGCCCCCGACGTAGGGCACATGGTCAACGGCGGTATTGATCCTCTCCGAACCATCATGGATCATAGAGAGATCGTACAGCACGTGCATTTCAAGGACATGAATGCCGATCACGTTTGGGCAACTATGGGTAAGGGAATCATTGAATTTAAGCCCATCGTGGATTTTCTCAAGGAAACCGACTACCGCGGCTGGATCATGACCGAGGACGAGTCCCCCGATGCGGTTCTCGATTCCGACGGAGTTCTTCTGGCGGACGGCGCATATATGATGTCTATCCGATAAACCGAAAATCAATCAAACCAAAAAAGGAGTATGATTATGTGTAGCTGCAAAAAGCATACGGTTGCCATCATGGGGCTGGGCGTTCGAGGCAAGACCCACCTGAAGGCACTTCTCGAAAATTCCGACCGCTATGAGGTGGTTGGTCTTTGTGACATCCGAGAGGAGGTCATGAAGAATGTATCCGAAATGTTCGGACTGAACGTTCCTCTCTTTACCGACGTGGAAAAAATGCTGGACGAAACCAGACCCGAGGTTTTTGTCTTCGTTACTTATCCCAATCTCCGTCTGTCCATGATCGAGCTGGCAGTCAAGTACGGCGTCAAGGCAGTCTCCTTGGAGAAGCCCATGGCAGAGGATATGGCTGAGGCGAAAAAAATGACCGATCTTTGTGTCAAGCACGGCATCAAGGCGGTTGTTTGCCACCAGCAGAAATATCTTTCCCAGATGCAAGAGCTGAGAGCAAAGGTACAGAGAGGCGATCTTGGAGAGATCAAGAAGATCTTTGCCGAGTGCCAGCCTTGGTCGGCACAGCTGGGAACTCACTATATCGACTACATCATTTGGGCGAACGGCGGCTATCGCGCAAAATCCGTAGTAGGACATATTCACGGCCCCGCAACCCTGAAGGACAATCACCCCTCTCCCGACTTCCTTCTCGGTGAGATCCTTTTTGAGAACGGAACCCGCGGATACATCGAGTGCGGCTACTTCTCCGAGCGTCACAATCCCGAGATCTATGCCGATACCGACAACCGTCTGACCGTTTGGGGAACCACGGGCTACGCCTATGCGGAGACCGACGGCTTCTGGGGAGAGAGCAGCAAGGCAACAAAGGGCGAATTTGTCAACGGTAAGGATCCGGGCTGGTACAACCATCAGGAAAAGGTCATTCAGACTCCCTACTATACCGAGTATGCCGACTGGCTGGATGACGACGCAAAGAAGCATTCCTGCGACATCGAGACCGCATTCCACGGCTACGAGATTCTGGAAGCGATCTTCCTGTCCGCTCTGGACAAGACAAGAATCGATCTGCCTCTCACGAGCTTCGACTATGAGCCCGTGCTCGAACGCATGAACCGTGAGCTTCCTGAATGCGGTACGGTACTCCGCGCGCTTTATACGGGAGAGGAGCCCAGAGTTGAACGTGACTAAACAATGTAAATCGAACGGTATCACCGTCAGTTATGAAGAATACGGCTCAGGCGAGCCTCTGGTCCTTCTGATGGGTCTGGGCGCTCCCGCCGCCAAATGGATGCCTCATATTGAGGTCTACGAAAAGCATTTTCACGTATACGCGCCCGACAACCGCGGCGCGGGACAGACCGATAAGCCCGAGGCAGACGCCTATCCCATTGAGGAAATGGCAAAGGATACCATTGGCATGATGGATGCCATCGGAATAGAGTCGGCGCACTTCAACGGCATTTCCATGGGCGGTGCCATCGCGCAGTATATTGCGATTCACTATCCCGAACGTGTTCGTTCCTTGGTTCTCACCAATACCTTCCCGAATTGTTGTGTCAGCTTCCGCCGCTCCATTGAAATTTTAAGAGACGCTTGCGGTCAGCTCGACCCCGTTACCTCGGGCAGGCTGACCCAGTGGATGATCTTTGCTCAGCCCTTTCAGGAGACCGATGAGGAGTATATGCTCAACGCAGAAAAGGCGGACGCGCAAAATCCCCATCCCATGCCCGCCTATGCCTTTAAGGCTCAGTGCAACGCGATCCTCGGATTCGATGTTATGGAGGATCTTCCTAAGATCCAAGCGCCTACGCTGATTGCGGCGGGAGACAAGGACCTCTTCGTTCCCGTGCCTGTCTCCGAGGAAATGGCAAGAAGGATTCCCAACGCCACCCTCTATATGGCAAAGGATGGCGGTCACGTACAGCACTGGGAGCAGCTTGCCGCATATAATCGGGTTTCCCTTGACTTCCTGCTCGCCAACCGAACCGAGATCAAGTAAACGAAAGGGATAAAGCTATGCGTATTTTCATCGTAAGACATGGGGATCCCAACTATGAATTGGATACCCTGACAGAAAAGGGCTGGCGCGAGGCAGAGCTGCTGGCGGATCGTTTGGAAAAAGAAAAGATCAATGCCTTCTACGTCTCTCCTCTGGGCAGAGCAAAGGACACGGCATCCCTGACCCTGAAACGGTTGGGGGCAAATGCCGAGGTATGTCCTTGGCTGCGGGAATTTTCACCTACCATCAAGCGCTCCACGCCCGAACAGGTTTCTCCCTCCTCATGGGACTGGCTCCCCACCGAATGGATCCCTCAGGAGATCTTTTACGACAGAAAGCGTTGGTATGAGCAGCCCGTTATGAAGGAGGGCAATGTGGGAAAGGAATATGAGTGGATCATTTCTAATTTCGACGCTCTTTTGGCAAAGCACGGCTACGTAAGGGAGAATGACTATTACCGCGTAGAGCGCTCCAACAAGGACACCATCGCCTTATTCTGCCATTACGGCTTGGAGTGCGTGCTGCTCAGCCGTCTCATGAACGTCTCTCCCATGACCCTTTGGCATCATTTCTTTGCTGCCCCCACCTCAGTAACCACCATTTATTCTGAGGAGCGAAGAGAGGGCATTGCCACCTTCCGCGCCGCGGGCATGGGTGACATCTCCCATCTGTACGCAGGAGGCGAGGAGCCCTCCTTCGCGGGAAGATTTTGTGAAACCTTCGACAGCGAGGACAGACATAACTAACCAAAACGGGATACCCGAAAAACAAAAGGAATACCCTCGAGGGTTGAACGCCGACACCCTCCCCGCTAACACGCCGGGGAGGGCGTCGGCTTATTGGTTTCCGAAAACCAATAAAAATCCCCCTGCATAGCAGGTGGTATTGCAGTTTCGGGCATAGCCCTAATACTCCTGGCTGCGCACAAGTGCGCCGTGTATTGGCCTGCCAGCCATGCAATTGGTACTTGCTACCCGTAAACGGGTTTAACCATAAGCCTCCCTTGTGTAAAGGGAGGTGGCATTTTCGCAAGAAAATGACGGAGGGATTGTAAAAACAAAAAATCAGTGCTACACAATCCCTCAGTCAGCTTAGCTGACAGCTCCCTTTACACAAGGGATCCTTTGACATGAGAACATTCTGCACTGACTTTTTATTTGCTTTCTGCTCATCGGCATAGCCTTTACAGAACCCCGCCACTATGGCGGGGTTTTCGTCTTACAAAAAGGCACTTGTGCCAATTTTGCCACAAGTGCCTTTGCGTTACATAACATATTCAAATAACTTCTTCATGGGTCCAGGACCTATTTTTTATTTTCCTTGCTTGAGAATCTCGATTTTCACGTGAAGCTCCCGATGTCCTCTCGCGGCAAAGGCGCGATAGTGACCGTTTCGGTTGGCACCGATTCCGTCAAGATCGGAAATCTCACCGTCGGTGGTATAACGGCAGATCCAACCTCCGTAAGACACGATCAGACTGCCCTCCTTTGCCGAAATTTCGGTGTACTCCTCGCCGTCAAACAGGAAGGCGGGAAGCAGATAAGCAATCTCTCCCTCTCCCGTCACCGTGATCTCCACGCCGTGGGCATTCACGGTATATCTTGCTTCAACCCGTTGATCCTCCGAAAACCGACACGCGACCGTGGCGTAAGCGGAGCTATCGTCATGACACAGATCCACCGTCTCATAGGAAACCGAGCCGTCGGTGGCAAATCTCCATGCACCCTCCACACGCACCCCGGGACAAAGAGAGAGCGCCATCCGTTGGGGCAGATCCAGGGTATACAAGGGATCGGCGGGACAGGGAACCGACAGACAGATGGCAGAGGGTGCCCCCTCCCGATGGACCCGTCCCAGTCCGCTCGCGTCATAATGGGGATCCGCATCGGTATCAAATTCCAATCCGTAGCCACCGCATTTCAGAAAGAGCTTGTGGAAATAGTCGGATGTCTTGAAAACAGTGGGAGCATGATCGGGCACCGTCTCCGTGGGGGTCGAATCGTCGCAAAGAAGATATGCCGCGTACAGTTTCGACGCCGTGGTGATCATATACTTGTCGAAATAGCCGTAATCCTCACAACCAAACTTCGTCTCGAGGGGAAAGCGGTTTTTGATGTGTCGGATGGGATTTTTGTTGAGCCAAACCTCTGTAACCGACAAGGCACGGGCAATGGCGGATTTAAACGTCTTGGCAAGCTCTGTATTTCCCTCTTTGGCATACCGACGCGCTTCATACTCAAATACAGCAATCATCCACGCTTCATTGTGCAAAAACTGATTGCTTCTTCCGCCGAATGCCATCTCTCCGTTAGGGGATTGCATTTTCAAGGTAAGAAGCCCCGCCTTTTTCAAGCAAGCATCCATTTTTTCGTAGTATTTTCCGCGATATCCGAAATGCAGCAACAGGGCGAAAAGTCCACGGGAGACAAGATCGTACATCATGGGCTGATGCGGGAGCTCTTTCATATTGTCCCGATACATTCCGTTCTCGTCCAACCACTGAAGCTGGCAGGAAAGCTGACGGTCAATAAAATCGAGGTTTTCGCCAAGGTCGAACCATACTCTCGCGTACTCACTGACCGCCCCGAAGATCGCCCAGTTGGTGATTCGATCGGTCTCCTTTTCCACCACTTTGTTATAGCAAGCCTCGGGAATTATCATAGATATCTTTTGCTTCCACCGCAGGATGTCTCCTTCATCTATCGTTCCCGCCTCCTCAAGCTCCTTGATACAGCACACGATCTCCCGAACCGAAAATTCGTTTGCCGCCTTGACGTAGGGACGAAGGAACATATCACAGCACAGATCCATCATCTCAAGAAAGAGGGACAGCAGGTCTTTTCGTCTGCCGTGAGCGATCAAAATACCGATGTTGGCGGTCAGTCTCGGGAATCCGTGCTCGGTAAGTCCATGGGTTTTCACCTCGGTGAAATATCTTTGTATATGCTCGTTCGTATAGGCGGAGAGAGCTTTTTCCATCAATTCGATGTATTTTTCTTTCATAGTTGTTTTCCTTACGCCATTGTTTCCAACATTTTTTGAGTAACCTCGTACCTGCACTCCCCGCCGCTCGAATATTTTCTGTATTCTTCCAGCATATATTCGCCCATCCGAGCCACCTCGTCCCCCGCGCTTCCCGCGATATGGGGGGTCAGCAAGCAGTTGGGCAACGTGTAGAAGGGGTGACCCTCCACAGGTGGTTCGGGCTTGGTCACGTCCAACAGAGCCGTCAGGTCGGGACGCTCCCGAAGAGCACGAACCAGATCGTCCTCTACCACCTGGGCACCTCTGCCCGTGTTGAGGAATACAGCGCACTCCCTCATGCGGGAAAACAGACCGTAATTCAGCATCCCCTGTGTCTCGGCGTTGTTTGCCAGATGGTTGGATACGACGAAAGCCTGCTCAAACAGTTCGGCAAGTCCGCATTTTTCCACCCCAAGCTCTGCCGCTTTTTCGTCCGACAAAAACGGATCGAACACAAGCACCTTCAGCTTATATTGCTTGAGCATTTGAATGACCAGCTTGCCGATCATTCCCGCGCCGATGATTCCCACGGTCTCGCCGTAATTTCCGTTGCATTTCTTGAAAGCATCCTTGGCAGCTTTGTTTCCGCTTGCGTGATAGATACGGTTAGTCAAAAAATATCCTTTATTCGCAAGAATGATCTGCGCCACGGTCATCTCCGCCACGGGAACGGCATTCGCCGCCCATGCCGAAAAGACCTTCACTCCGCAGTTGAGGAAGGGACGGGCAAATTTTTGTACCGTTCCCGCACCGTAAAATACGCATTTCAGCGACGGAAAACAGACTTTGATTTCATCTTCCGTGAATTCCGGCATTCCCCAAGTTGAGAAAATGATCTCTACACGACTAAACAGTGTAGGTTCACGGTGAACATCCGCCTTTGTGTATATATTCTTTTCGATGTTCGTTAGCTTTTGCAGCTCACAAAGGGTATCGGCATCGTAAACATGGAATATCTTATCTGTTTTTTCACAAAGAAAAATTGCTTTCATCCGTTTTCTCCTATAATAGTTTTCAGTGCGTATACCTCTTCTGACAACTCCTCTATCGTTCCGTTTGGCATAAATTCAAGTAACAGCGCGCGACGAGGCGCGGAAAATTTGTTCAGGTATCCCCGCCATTCTTCAATACCCTCATTCAGTGAAAATCGCTCTTTGTCCTTCCATTGAAATACGTGGATATGGTGGGTAAACGGTGCGATCGCCTCGGCATACGCCAGATTCTCCTCTGCGCTCTTCCATTGGAAGGGCTGCCAATACATCCGAAAGCTCTCGGAATTCACCTGTTCCATGAGCAGGAGGGCATCCGAGCACTCCTCGGTAAAGGTCTTTTTGTGGCACTCCATGCAAAGGGTCACTCCCTCTGCCTCGGCAATCCTCGCCGCCCGGCGGCAAAGCTCCAGAAAATCCTCTCGCTCCGCCTCGGTCATGTCGGCACCGCTCTTCGTTCCGCACCAAAGGCGCAGAAGGTCGGTACCCAGAATTTTGGCGGTGGCAATATAGTCATAAAGCTCACACAGGGGTGTCTCGCCCAGACGGAAATAGGTACCGTAGGACGAGCAGGTGATGCCGTATTCCTTTTGCAGCTCGGCAATTTCCATGAGGCGTTCCGTATCGTTGCAGGGTGCGTGCACGTCGCTCCCCCACTCCACACAGGAAAGCCCCGCCCTTTTCATGGCTTCTAAAATTTCCTTGGGCGTGTGCTGTCGGAAGGAGACCGACACCAGACCCAAATCATATTTAGCTTTTTTCATCCTTACATCTCCTGCTTTTTTCGTGCCAAGAGCGTTTCAAACCACAGCTCCGGCTCGGGCATCGGCGAGATCGGTGCTTGCTTTGAGATTGCGCCCTTTGTCAAGGTGCGCGTAGTTTTTAGCACTTCCATATTTCTATCGGGCATACGGTCAACAAACGCGGAGCCGTGAGTGCCGATGTTCTCTGCCGAGCAGAGCATGGCAGACAGAACCGACCGCTGGGTCAGTGCCATATCATAGAGCTTGAACAGCTCTGCGGTCTCGGAGGGATCCGAGATCACCGCCGTCTCAAAGAATCGGTCACACAGATCGCTTACACGATCAAACAGCACCTTCATTCCCTCGGTGGATCGGTCAAAGTCCGCCACGCGGCTCATCTCGGTCTGATATTCCCGGCGAAGCGCCGTCAGATTGCTCTCGCCATAGAGGAAGGCAGGAGCGGAATACGCAGGCCAAAAAGACTTTCCTTCCTTTTTCTTCGCAATATGCTCCGCTGCCCGCAAGCTTCCCACCTGCGTGGAATTGAGCGCGCTTCCGCCGGGACGGTA
>JAZSPS010000022.1:0-3162 GCA_045537595.1 Eubacteriales bacterium | reverse complement strand
AGCGTTGCAAGCTTTGCGAGAAGCCCCTTGATATAGCTCTCGTCGTAGGTTTCACGGTATTCCACATCGGCAAGGAAGCACGCTTCGGTGATGTTTGGGATAAGTATGTCGGCTGACTTGCAAAGTCCGCGCATTGCCGCCACGTATTCATCGTTGAAGATGGAGTACAGCTTGCCATTGTCAGCCATAACAGGATCAACGATGCGAACGCAATCGTCAGTTCCCATTGTATCGAGGATGTTCTGCACGTATCCGACCTGCTTCACACTTCCGAGGTAGCCGGTGTAGATCGCTTTGAACCTGATGTTCTCCTTCTGCCAATGTGCCTGAATTTCGGGCATATCATCCGTGAGATCACGGAAGGTAAATCCGCTAAATCCGGCAGTATGCGTGGAAAGCACAGCGGACGGAAGAATACAGGTTTCAAGTCCGCAGGCGGAAAGGATCGGAAGTGCCACCGTCAACGAGCATTGACCAACACAGGATATGTCTTGTATCGTTAGAATTTTTTTGTAAGCCATTATAATTTCTCCTTGCATTTTCATTGGAATTATTATATAATATTTTTGTCAATATGAAAATAGCCAGAATAGGAGAATTTTATATATACAGATGAAGTACACCGTAGACAAAAACAACCGTCCCGTCTATCTTCAAATTTACAAGCAGATAAGACAGGACATCATTGACGGATTATATCCCTTCGGCACCAAGCTACCCTCTATGCGATTGCTCTGTGACGAGCTTTCGGTCAGCACCGTAACGGTGGATCATGCCTACGCTCTGCTTTGTGATGAGGGATACGCCGAGGCACGTGAACGTAGCGGCTTTGTGGTGATCTTCCGTAAGGATGACAGCTTTGCCGCCACCGCCGAGGTCTCTTCCGTTAAAGCTCCCATTGAGCATAGCAAGCACGATTATCCCGACTTTCCGTTTTCTGTACTCAGTAAGACTATGCGTGGCATCCTTACCGATTACGGCGAGGATATTTTGGAACGCTCGCCGGGCAAGGGTTGCTTACAGCTTCGTGAAGCGATAAGGCAATACCTTGCTCGTAACCGAGGTATCAACGTAACCTCAGAGCAGATCGTCATAGGCTCGGGTGCGGAATATCTCTACTCGCTCATTATAGAGCTTCTTGGTAAAAAGCGCATCTATGGAATTGAGTCGCCGTCATACAAGAAAATTGAACAGGTCTATCGCGCCGCCGAGGTAAGCTTTGAACCTTTGCCACTTTCTTGCGACGGTATTGACAGCACCGCTTTATTGAAAACCAAGGCAAGCGTTTTGCATACCACTCCGTATCGAAGCTTTCCTACGGGTATCACGGCATCCGCAAGCAAACGCCATGAGTATATCCGTTGGTCGAGTAAAAAGGATCGCTATATCATAGAGGACGACTTCGAATCCGAGTTCTCGGTTTCCACGAAAGCGGAAGAGACCTTGTTTTCGCTCTCAAAGCAAGATAACGTGATCTATCTGAACACCTTTTCCAAAACAATCTCGCCCTCTTTGCGTGTAGGATATATGGTGCTTCCCGAAAAGCTCGTCAGTGAGTTTGAGGTACGGCTCGGCTTCTATTCCTGTACCGTTCCTACCTTTGAACAGCTCGTAATTGCCGAGCTTATCAACAGCGGAGATTTTGAGAGGCATATCAATCGTGTAAGAAGGAATAAGCGCAAATTATTGGAATCGCAATAAATCGCTTTTCTTTGCTTCCTCCAAGGCAAATTTTGAGGGCTGACGATTATTTTCGCCAGCCCTTTGCTATTTTATAGTACAATCTTATATTTTTGATTTTTCTCTTTCATGTAGTGCGCGAAGTAATCAATCAGCCACTCTTTGGTTGTGAACATTCCGTTTTGCGTTCGTGCGAACCGCAGACCATTCTCTTGCTTCATCCACGAGTTAATAAGAGCATTTGAACACCCCACAAGCTTGGCTGCTTGCGTTGTGGTCAACACCGTCGGGCTTTTACTCCATTCCGCTCGTATCTCAATTTTCAGATCTGTGATTGTCGTTTGGCAAATCTTAATGGCTTTTTGCTTGCGTGGTTTTGGATGCGTTTGCGTTGAGAATATTCCGTAAGGTATTCTTGGGGCTTTCCCTTCGGAGCATTTCTCTATGTACTTAATAAGCTCGCTTCTCGGCACGGAATACTGTCTTGTTTTCTTTTGCCCGATAGTGCAACCGATATGTCCGTTTTGAAGGAGCCAAGCTGCTTTGCGTTTGCTAATATGAAGTATGCATCTTACTTGTTCAAGGGAGAGGATGTCGGGATAATTATTTCGTATTTCTTCTCTGATCGTAATCATCATTGTCCACCTCTTAATGTTAAACCAAGATTATTTGCTTTGGCATCTTCACAATGGTCGGCGAGGTATTCGATAAGGTCTTTTTTGAGTACGATGTGAGTACCTTTTTGTATGTAGGATTTCAGTTGCTTAGTGTTGATCAGCTCATATACTTTATTTCTGCCGAATGCTGAGAACCTCATGACCGTTTGAGGAAACATAAAGTCCGGGGCGTTGCGAATCATCTGTTCGAAGTCCTTGATTTTTTCTTCTCTTGTTCTACCCATTCCGACCACCATCCTTTTTTATGGTGAATGTTCGTGGACTTACATCTTCGCAGTGGTCGGCAAGATATTCGATGAGGTCTATCTTTGCGACTATGTAAGTGTTCTGATAGATGTATGCTTTCAGCTCACCTGTGTGGATCATCTCATAGACTCTGTTCTTTCCGAAGGGGGAGCATCTTGACACCTTGAGTGGCGACATAAGTTCGGGAACTTTGCGGAGCATTTTTTCAAAGTCTTTGATTCTTTCTTCTCTTGTAGTTTTCATTTTAGGATCATCCTTTTTCATTCTTTTTGAGGCAGACGAGCATGGATTCACCTACATTTGAACCCTCTTTTATAGTGTTGTTTTTTCTCTGATTTTTTTGGATTTTTTCATTTTCTTGCAAAATTTCTCGCTTTTTTCCTCATTTTGCCTCGAAAGCCCTCTCTTTTTGCCACTTTTTTCATCTTTTTTGGCAACTTTTAAGACAAAGGCGTATTCAAGGAGTTTTACAAAGGCAGCCTTGAAAACCGTTTGCCCTTTGGGCACGTGAGTTCGAATCTCACACCCTCCGCCAAAAAGCCACAACGATAATTTCTTG
>JAZSPS010000052.1:0-2467 GCA_045537595.1 Eubacteriales bacterium | reverse complement strand
GGGAAATAACGCCGTGTTCGCCCGAGATCCTGCTCGGCTGCGCCTCGCACTGCTTCGCAGTTCGACTTCGCTTGCGCTCCGCTCAGGATGACACGGGCGGGATTTCGCTTTATAAAAAAATGTCTTTAATTAAGACAGTGATTGTCAAGAAAAATGACAGAAAATGCTTTACATTCTCTGTCATTTTTTTCGGTAGATAACATATTCTTTTTTAGTTACAAAACTGTCCTTAAGAGTACGTACCCTTTAAGGCAGTTTTTTATAGGACGAAGGGACTTATGCTCTGTTATATTCCTCGAAAGGATCCAGATCATTTATAAACGCGGGACGAAGACGGAAGGAAAAGTCGAATTCCGTTTCGTTCAGCCTTAAATGCTCTCCCAAAACAGGTCCGCAGGAGTTAGAGCCGATACCGCTGTGGCGGTAATCAATGTTAACAACGGTTTCCTTTAGAGGAATCAGCTCATAGTCGTGAGCCGTCTCGGTCAACTGCTTGGCGGTAAAGTGCGAGCAGTTAAAGCTAAAGGCTTTTTTGGTGGAAAACGCATATAAGCCGTGACCCGAAAGGTTGGAAACAGCCATCCAGTGGGTGTCGGTATGCGCCATGTTTTCCTGAGGACGGACATATGGCTCAAAATGCTCGGTGACCGTAGTCTCAAATACACCCTTTCGGGAAGCCAAATTCTTGTCAATGTAGCTTTCCGTCTCTCCCTTTCCAAAATAGATCAAGCGCTCATTCTCCTCGGGCATACGGAACTCATAGCCAAATCTGGGGAGGAAGGGAAGCTCTTTTAAGAAAAAGGCGTTGGAAAGCTTGGCATGGGTCTCAACCACCAAACCGCCCTTCGACAGGACACGGTAACGAACCTGAAGATGAAGGAAGGGGATGAGGATCGAAGCCCCCACAGTATATTCCGCCGACAGGATGATCTCGTTTTTGGTTGCCGATTGAACCGAAAGGGAGCGGCAGTTGACCTGAGCTCGGTCAAATCCGTTTTCATACCACTCTTTCTTGATCTTACGGTCATTGTCGGTTGGCGCGCGCCAAACGGTGGGGAGCATGGGAGAGGCGAGCATTTCCTTACCGTTATCGATCATGGAGCAGAGCAAACCGCTTTGCTTTTCAAAAACATAAACGGTCTCGGAGGCGGTGATCCTCAGATGTCGGTCAGATTCGTCAAGAAGAACGGAGCTTCCGTCGGTAAAGGCTTCGGAAAGAGCGGGCTTTTGGAGGCTTTCCTCTAAGATGATCTGCTCAAATCCGACCTCATAGCCAATGTCGGACCAAGGGGTAGAGCAGTTCTTTCTCAGGGAGATCAACAGCTCGCCACCGAGTGTGAGATCAACACCCGAAAGGTCAAATTTATATTGCATGGAGCTTTGAGGGCGAACATTGACCGAGGGAATAAAGCCCTCGCGAACCCGCTTGCCCCGTTGGGTAAAGCTCCAGAAAAGAGACAGATCGGAAAGCGCTGTAAAGTAACGCAGATTTTTGAGACGGAAGGTGCCCTTTTGCGGATCCACCGCGCTGATCGAGAAGGGCTTGATCGCCTGCTTGTATTCAAGAAGTCCTGTGTGAAGACGGCGGTCGGGATATACAAGACCGTCCACGCAGAAGTTTCCGTCATGAGGAAAGTCGCCGAAATCCCCGCCGTAGGTGTAATGGGGATCGGAGAGACGGGCCTCGCCGATCGCCGCCGAGTGATCGGTAAATTCCCATACGCATCCTCCAAAGAAAGCGTCGTTGGCATAAATCAGATCCCAATACTCCTTCAGATCTCCGGGACCGTTTCCCATGGCGTGGGAGTATTCACAAAGGAAGAGGGGCACGTCAATGCTTTTGTTTTTCAAAAGCTCAGCGCAGACGGAGGTGGGCCAATACATAAAGCTGAGAACATCGGTTGCCAAGTGATAATCCGGCTTTACGGCGTCCTCGGGACAGACAAAATCCTTATACTTATAGTGAAGCTTGTTCCATTGGGCATAGCGACGGGAAATATCCTCGCAGTGAACCAAGCAATTGGGCATGCGCTCATGAAAATAGTTGTACATGGCGATATGGTTTCTTCCGGTTCCCGATTCATTGCCCACGGACCACATAATGATACAGGCATGGTTTTTGTCACGCTCAAACATTCTCTCGGCACGGTCAAGATATGCCTCGGTCCATTCCTCACTGTCGGTGAAATAATCCCAGTATTGAAGAGAACTGGTTCCGTGTGTCTCAAGATCGGTCTCGTCGATCAGGTAGAAGCCCAGCTTATCGCACAGAGCGGGGAGGCGGGGATCGTTGGGATAGTGGCTTGTACGAATGGTGTTGATGTTGTGCCGCTTCATAATATACAGGTCACGGAGCATATGATCCATAGGGGTGGCGGAGCCAAGCAGAGGATGGCTAAGTCGGATCGTAGCCATGTCGTTCTGTGAGCCAAGGAGTTGAAAGGCAGAGTTGTCTTCCTAAGACCGC
>JAZSPS010000014.1:0-11437 GCA_045537595.1 Eubacteriales bacterium | reverse complement strand
AGCCTTGTTTTTACTTAATTTCTTCACTACGATATTACTTTATTGCCTGCCCTAAATTATCTGCTGACAATTTCCATGCTCTCAATGACAACGGGAGTCTTGGGAACGTCCTGCATATACCAGCCGTAGTTGCCTGTTTTTACCGAAGCGATCGCGTCAAGCACATCCAAGCCATCCGTCACCCTTCCAAACCCCGCATACTGCGCGTCCAAATGAGGAGCGTCCATATGCATCACAAAAAATTGGGAGGATGCGGAATCGGGATCACTGGTACGAGCCATGGAAAGCACGCCTCTGGTATGCTTCAGGTCGTTCTGCATAAAGCCGTTGGCTTTGAATTCTCCACGGATCGCGTCGGCTTCCTTGTGCTCCATATTTTCGTCATATCCTCCGCCCTGAATCATAAAGCCCTTGATTACACGGTGAAAGATAAGACCGCTGAAAAAGCCTTCTTCGATCAGCTTTAAAAAGTTCGCGACTGTCTTGGGCGCCTTCTCGGGATAGAGCTCCGCGGTCATGGTTCCATAGTCTTTGATTGTAATTTTTATCACAGGATTATTCATTTTCTTTTCCTTTCATTCACAAATTATTTTTATTCAATTCGCAATCTATTGATTGTAAATTCATAGATTATTCACTGCTTTTCGGTACGCTTGACGCTTTTTCGAGAAAAAGAAGCTCATCCTGATACGCCGCGCTAAAGAGCGCGTCGATGCGCTCTTTTCTGCCCGCTAAATGGAGCCATCCGAACAGGGCTTCCATGCCTGTGGCGCTCCTGTACTCAGCCACGGTAGCGGACTTTGGCGTATTGGTATGTCCGATATTCCGTCCTCGACGAAAAACAGCTTCCTCCTCCTCGGTAAGGAGGGGTAAAATTTTTTTCATTGCCTGTGCCTGTGTGGACGCCCGAACAAAATTCAAAGCCTCCCGATTCAGCTTCGCCGACGAGGAAAGCCCCGAACGGACAAGCTGCTCCCGAACACACAGCTCCAGAACGCAGTCTCCCAAATACGCTAAGGAGGCTGTAGAATACGTATTCAAAATCGGTTCCATCCTATCTGAAAATTCCTCCTTATCTTCATCCTTATCTTTATCCTTATCTGTATCCTTATCTTTTCTGAGAGTTATCCTTGTCTTAAAGCATTTTCTTTCGATGGGGTTTCATAATTTTTTGAAGAACAAGGAGTTCTTAAAATTTGATTCGCTTGACCTTGGTTACCCTTTTGGTTTGTGTATCCACGCAAAACAGGGCGCCGCATGCTTCTATCTCCCCATCCGCTACCTTAAATCGGGTAGGCATTTTGGTTCGGAATTTTTCGATGACTCCTTCCGCGTCCGATCCGATGACCCCGTTCGTCGGTCCCGTCATGCCCAAGTCGGTAATATATCCGCTTCCCTGAGGCAAGATCTGCTCGTCCGCGGTAGGAACATGGGTATGGGTTCCGAAAATAACCGAGATCCGTCCGTCAAAATACCGTCCAAGGGCAATCTTTTCCGAGGTGGTCTCCCCATGGACATCCATAACGGCAATATCGTAGTTTCCCTCTTCCCTCTTTAAGATCCGATCCACCGTAGCAAAGGGACAGTCAAGGGCTTCCATCAATGCGGTTCCCATAATATTGATTCCCAAAACACGCCATCCGTCGATGGTAAGGATGGTATATCCCGCGCCCGGAGCTAAAATCGGATAATTGGCTGGGCGGATGATCCACTCCGCGTCACTGAGCAGACCGCAAATATCTCGACGCCCATAGGTATGGTTTCCCAAGGTGATAAGGTCAACCCCCGCGTCATAAATTTTCTGCGCGTCCGCGGCACTGATTCCATGAATATCCGTGGCGTTCTCGCCGTTCACGATTACCATATCCGCGCCCAGCTCTTTCCTTGTCCTCCACAATTTTTCACTTAAGTACTCTACGCTTTTTGTTCCGACGATATCGCCGATGGTTAGAATTGTCATACTGTTTTCTTTCTATTACTTTTACTTTTATATACCTTTATACTTTTATTACTTCTGTTATTTTTATTGTATTGCCGCAAAAGCATTGCGGACCCGGCGGAGAGCATTACAGGCTCTCGATCATTTTCGCGAACCCATCCTCCTCAACCGAGGCGGTTACGAAATCTGCCTCCTTCTTCAATTCCTCGACGCCGTTTCCCATTGCCACCCCATAATCCGCCATACGGATCATTGAGATATCATTTTCGTAATCCCCGATACAGATCAGCCTGTCCGCCCCTATCATATCAGCAAGACGGCGAGCGGCGTGACCCTTATCGCAGCCCTTTCGGTTCAGCTCAATTCCATTGATCCAGCTTCGGGAAATAGAAAAACTCTTACCAAATCTTTCTGTAATCTCCGCTTTAATCGCCTCGCTATCCTCATCCCCCACCCGTATGATGATTTTATAAAGCTCCTGATCAAATGCCCTTCTCAGCTGTTCTGATTCCTTTGTCAACACGTCAAAGGCGGACACCTCCGTCACAGAAAATACAGATACCCGTTTGATTTTCTCGTTTTGAGATATATAGGAGAGGATATCCTTCGTTTCTTCCTTACGTATCCTTTCCTCAAACAATATTTTTTGATTTTGGTGATCGTAGATGATTGCGCCGTTCAAGCATATCAAGTGTGTATTGCAGACCATACCGACAGGCAGAGTTTCTAAAAATTTATATTGCCGACCTGTTGCCAGAGTAAACCGTCCGCCATTTTCCTGAAAATAGCGGATCGCCTCCAAATTCGCCTCGGACACCCTTTTCTGATAATACAGCGTACCGTCAAAATCCGAGCAGATCAAAGCCCCCGAATATTTTCCCATTTCGAACCTCCGCAATTACTGTTCCGCTTTATCTGGAATTAAAACATGATTTTGGAGCATCAAATATTCCAAGGTTTTATCATAGAGCATTGTCTCGTAAATAAGCTCTGTCATGTTTTCGGTGACGTAATCCCTGCTATACCCATAATCCTCGGAAAATTTATTGACATATCGCTCGAACAAGCTTTGCTTTTCGTCCTCCGTCAGAGTTATCTCCGCATCCTTTACGATATACCAGAACACCAGATCCTCCTTCACCATTTGCCTTGCTTCCTCGGCAATGGCAGTCTCCGATGTATTGAAATACGCCAAGGTCTCTTCATATTCCCATTCATTTTGCCGAGCATAATACCGATATTTTGCCTGCGTTTGCGCAATATAATAGGCAACATGATCCTCCGGATATTTCAGAACGGTTCCCTGCTTCACGATATATTCCCACATTTCCTCGCCCGCAAGGAGGGGGTCCTCGCTCAACTCGATGGTCAAGCCGATATATTGCTCCAATTGAATATACTGTCTCAGTTCTTCCTTACTGTATTCATGATAGGCACGATACGCATTTTGAGCGTTGCCGTTCGAGCCGCTCGTTTCCTCTTGATTTGACTGCTTTGAGCCGCACGAGACAAGGCAGATCACGCATAAAAGCAATGTCGCACCGATCTGTAACGCTTTTCTTTGAATACTTTTTTTCATAATTTATTTTTCCGTTTCAACTTTTTTAATTTCGATGGAACGTTTTTATATTATATTTTATTATTGTATATTGATCAATCCACGTACCAAAAGAGAGCGGCTTGTCTGACAAACAAAGCCGCTCTCTTTTGAATTATTTGCTCTCAACCTTGAGCACTTCCTTGCCGTCATAATATCCGCAAGCCTTGCAAACACGGTGGTTCATAACGAATTCGCCGCACTTGGGGCACTTCGTCATGCCGGGGAGCGCCAGCTTCCAATTATTGGAGCGTCTCTTGTCTCTGCGAGCTTTTGATACTTTTCTCTTCGGTACTGCCATTATCTACACCTCCTTGAAGCGTGTATAACACCACTTTCATTTATATAAATTAATTGTTTTCCTCTTCGCTGTCCTTGTCAAAAAAGGTTTTGAGAATTGCAAGACGGGGATCAATCTCCTTATCCGTGCAACCGCAGTCACCCTCCCGTTTGGGTTTTCCGCAATGGGAACACAAGCCAAGACAATCCTCCGAGCAGAGCAATCGGCTTGGAAAGCCCAGCAAAAGCTCCTCTCGCAATGGCTCATCTACGTCCAATTCCCCATCGTTCAGCACAACATACTCATCTGCCATTTCATCAAGCTGCTGTTCTGTTAAGGTTCCTTCGGTGACTACCGTACGCTCGAAGTCAAGAGAGAAAACTCCGTCTACCGGAGCAAGACATCTCGCACACTCCCCGTGATATTTCAGCTCTGCCTTAAGCTTCAGACGCATATATCCCGCATTATCGGTAATACATCCTATCACTCGGGCATCGGAATCAAATACGATCCCGTCCATTTGCTCAGGAGAAAGCATATAATCAATTTCCATCCGTTTCACTTCTCCTCGGAGAAGCGGAGCGACATCAACGATCATATCTTACCCTCCTTATTTGCCTGATTGGCTTTATTGGCACTGTTTTCCGAGGTTCACCGCACAAACTACTTTGATTGACATAAAATGCGACAATACATATTATAATCGATTTCCCATCAGTTGTCAAGTGTTTTTTTGAATATTATTACGGAAACTTATTTTTTCTGTCCTTTCTATGCATTTTCAAAGCAAAATTTCTTTACTTTGGGGAATCGATATGGTAAAATAGAGCTATAAGCTTTAATTCGCGGAGGAAAGTCATCATGAGAGAACAGGATCTCGGCTATTGTTCTGCCCCTGAAAATACTGATGTTTTACATATTTCACATTTTTCTTATTCCGAGCAAGATCTTTTCCGCATGCCCAAGCGCCCCGAGGAGTCCCACAAGGGCACCTTTGGGCGTGTCCTATGTGTTTGCGGCTCCAAGGGTATGAGCGGGGCGGCGTACCTTGCCGCCAAGGCTGCTTACCGCTGCGGCGCAGGACTGGTCAGAATCTTGACCGTTTCGGAAAATCTTCCCATTCTTCAGTCCCTTCTCCCCGAAGCTATTGTTACGGTATACGACAGCGATTCGCCCGAGCCTTCGGTTCTTTCGGAGGCTTATGAGTGGGCAGACGTTTTGGTGATCGGCTGTGGATTGGGGATCACTCCTGCCTCTCGTTTTCTTTTATCCCATCTCATGCGTATCAACACCAAGCCTACGGTTTATGACGCGGATGCTTTAAATCTGATTGCCAGAAATCCTTCCTTAACAAAATATCTGAAAGGCTCGATCGTAACGCCTCACCCTTTAGAAATGGCGCGTCTTTGCAGGTGCTCGCCCGAGGAGATTCTTTCCGACAGTGACCGATTCGCCCATGCTTATGCCAAAAAGCACGGCGCGGTTTGTGTACTAAAGCGCCCTCAAACGGTGGTTTCGGACGGAGGAAATATGATCTACCGTAATTTATCGGGCAACAGCGGTATGGCAACAGGAGGATCGGGGGATGTACTTGCGGGAATGATTGGCGGTATTCTCGCCCAAAACAGAGATCACGGGCTTGATCTGTTTACCTGTGCCAATTTAGGCGTTTATCTTCACGGTCTTTGCGGAGACGCGGCGGCACATGAGCTGGGAGAATATTCTCTGATGGCAAGCGATCTGATCAACGCTCTTCCCAAGGTTCTTCGCCGTCTTTCTGTCAACTGACCAACCGACGCAAACGCTACGAACGATTGTTTGTTGAGGAAAATGTTTTTACGGGATTGCCGACGTAAGAGGCATGTTCCTCTGTACGACGGCGATGAAATTGAAAAATTTACAGGAGGTGATTACGTTTCGTAAAGCACCTCCTGTTTTGTTATTTGAAAAAATTTTTCTTTCTATTCTTATCCTATTATCACTCTTTTTACTCGTCCAGTGCTTCAAATCTTTCCCGCGCGCGGAAAATAAGAGATACGCACCAAATACCCGCCAATGCTACGACAGTATATACGATTCGGCTTCCCAATGCCGTTTGTCCGCCAAACAGCCATGCTACAATATCAAAACGGAAAAGTCCGATACTGCCCCAGTTTAACGCGCCGATGATCGTAATGATCAGAGCAATTCGATCCATTATCATTGTCTGTTCCTCCTTTGAAACGGATTTGCCGCTCATTCTTAGTTTGGTCCCCGCTTCTTTTTTTATAACCGTCAAATTTCGGTAACCCTTCTATTCCTTTCTATTTTTATCTATATTTTTATCTATATTTATTTTGTCACCGCTTTTTGCTTTACCGCTTTGTTATTTACAAGCGCTTACTTGACGAAAGCGCCAAAAAATGTTATAATTAAATGTTGTTTTTATTATTCGTCTGATAATGACTTGATTTCTCCTTTATTTATTACTTATTCGGATTATTTGGAGGACACTATGAATTCGGAATTTCACACGGGACATCGAAATCGACTGAGAGAAAAATTCCAAAATGACGTTCATTTGGAGGATCATGAGCTATTAGAGATCCTACTCTATTCATCGATTCCCCGCCGAAACACCAATGAAATTGCTCATGCCCTGCTTCAGCGCTTCGGCTCGATCCGCGGTATTATGGATGCGGATGAGGCCTCCTTGCTGGAGGTAGAGGGCATTGGTTCTCATTCCGCTGTGTTTTTGCGTGTCGTCTCCCAAATCGTTTCCCGATATCATTTTCAATCTGCCTCCCGCGATGTAACGCTGTCTTCCTCGTCAGATCTTTCTCTCTTTATGCGTTGCCTTTTTATCGGATCCGCCAAGGAGCAGGTCTTCCTTTTGCTTTTTAACAGCGCCGGACGCTTATTTCAAACGAAAAAGATCAGCAGCGGCTCCGCCGCTTTATCCGGTGTTTCCCTGCGTAAGATCATAGAGATCGCCATTACCAACAACGCGGCATCCGTAATACTTGTTCATAATCATCCTAACGGGGTTACCCTTCCCTCTGAAAAGGATATTGAGATCACCGAAAAAATTAAGTCCGCTTTGGAAAACGCGGAAATTACTCTGGTCGATCATTTTTTGGTTGCCAATGATTCTTGCTTCTCTATTTTCAGATCCTCTTCTTTGCAGGAGTTTCCTTCTTGACTTTTTTCACAGAAGCTTCACATTTTCACATAAAATTCATCTTACGTGAAAATGTTCACACAATCTTGCTAAAATAAATGATCTATGTTAAAAAAAATGTGCTATAATATATTTTGTTAGTTTTTATTATTTTAATTTGAGGAGAGTATTATGCTTGAGCTGAGCAATATCGTAAAAAAATATCTCTCCGGTGATAATGAAGTTTCGGCTTTGAACGGTGTAAATCTAAAATTTCGAAAAAATGAATTCGTTTCAATTTTAGGTGCCTCCGGCTGCGGTAAGACCACCATGCTCAATATCATTGGCGGTTTGGACCGATATACCAGCGGTGATTTAATTATCAACGGAATATCCACCAAGCAGTTTAAGGACAGTGACTGGGACTCCTACCGCAATCACTCCATCGGCTTCGTTTTTCAAAGTTATAATTTGATTCCCCACCAATCCGTTCTGTCCAACGTAGAGCTGGCGCTGACCCTTTCCGGTGTTTCAAAATCCGAACGCCGTGCCCGCGCTACCGAGGCTTTGACCAAAGTCGGTCTGGGCGATCAGCTTCACAAGCGCCCCAATCAGATGTCGGGCGGACAGATGCAGCGTGTTGCCATCGCCCGCGCGTTAGTCAATAATCCCGATATTCTGCTTGCCGACGAGCCAACCGGCGCTTTGGACACAACTACAAGTGTGCAGATCATGGAGCTTCTTAAGGAGGTAGCAAAGGATAAGCTGGTTATTATGGTTACCCATAATCCCGAGCTTGCCGAGACCTACTCCACCCGTATCGTCCGTTTGCGCGACGGTATGGTGATCGATGACTCCAATCCTTATGACGGGGATAACGAACCTCTTTCCCTTGCGGAGGAAGTGCCGCCTGTGGAAATTCAAAATTTTGCATCGAAAAAATCCGAGAAAAAAGCCGGAAAGCAGAACAAGGGCAAAAAGAAAAAGACCTCTATGTCCTTTGCCACCGCTCTTTCCCTGTCACTGAACAATCTGATGACAAAAAAAGGACGCACGATCCTTACCTCCTTCGCGGGAAGCATCGGTATTATCGGTATCGCTTTGATCCTTTCCCTTTCCAACGGAATACAGGGCTATATCAATCAGGTGCAGGAGGACACTCTTTCCACCTATCCCTTAACCATCAGCAAATATACTACCGATTTCTCCGCTATGATGTCCGCTATGACCGAGGTCTCCAACAAGAAAATCGAAAATCCCGATCCCAACAAGATCTATGTCGACGATTCCATGGGCACCATGCTTTCGGCGATGAGCGCCACGGTTGAAAATGATTTGGAGTCCTTTAAAATTTATTTAGACAGCAATTATGAAAAAATCGCTGACTCGGTAAGCGATATTCAGTACACCTATGATTTTGATCTGCAGCTCTTCACCGAGGACGGAAAGACGCAGGTCAGTCCCACCACCATTTTTGACAACATGGGCGAGGCATTTGCCGGTATGGATGAGATGATGGAGACCATGGGAGGATTGAGTATTCTCTCCGAGATGATCGACAACCCCGCGCTTTTGGATCAGCAATACGAGCTGGTGGGAGAAGGCAGCCATTGGCCTACCGCCGCAAATGAGGTGGTTTTGGTGATCGGCTCGGACAATCAGATCAGCAAAATGACTCTTTACATGCTGGGCGTTCTCGATCAGAGTGAATTGGAGGAAATCCTCACCAATCTTCTGACCGGCGGCGAATATGAATCCGCTCATATGCAGGAATATGATCTGAATGACTTCCTTGGTATGAAATTCCGTTTACTGAACACCTCCGACTTTTACGCGAAAAAGGAGGGTGCCACCTACACCGTTGACGGAGTGACTTATCCCGAATGGTATGATATGCGCAAGGTTGCCTTCGATCAGGAAGCCTTTGTTACAAGCAACGGAACAGAAATGGTGATCTCAGGCATCATCCGTCCCAGAGAAGGCGCTACCGCCACCTCGATCTCGGGTGCCATCGGATACACCAGAGCGTTGACCGACATGATCTTGGAGCAGAATACAAAGAGCGAGATCATCCATCAGCAGAAAGCCACCCCAAATCACAATGTTTTAAACGGTGTAAGCTTTGAGCGCATTCGTTACACCAGAGAAAATATCAATACGCTGATCGCCAAGATCGATCCCGATTCCATGGCACAGTTCTACGATATTATGACGAGAGAAATCCGTAAAAACGAGGAATATTCCTCGCTACTAACGGTAAATGTCAGCACTTATCCTTTATTTGTATGCACGCTTCCCGATGAGGAGCTGGCGCAAACGCTATCCAAGCTGTTAGCAAAGGCGCAGACCAATCCTATGGCGGAATCTATGCTGGGCGGATTATTCGCCGTGATGAAGCAGGTTCCCGACGGTTTATCCAGTGTTGATTTTACCGTCAGCAACATCATTGATCTTCTGCCTCTGATGTCCGAAGCACAGATCATGCTTTTGATCAACGGTGTTTCCGCTACGGAGGAAATTCCCTTCACCTTCTGGGGCTTACAGGATCTTTGCGGCTCTGAGTTTATGTCTGAGCAATACGCGGAAATGAATGAGTCGATTCAAGAATGGAAGATCAATGAGAAGAGCTTTACGCTTTTGCTTCAATCCATGGACGATACCCTTTTCTATTCCTTGGAGGAAATGCTCTATCAAATGCTTCCTGAAAAGGACGCTACCCTGGAATCCAATTTGAAGCTATTGGGCGACGCGGAAAAGGCTTCCCCCGCCTCCATCAATTTTTACGCCAAGAATTTTGAGTCCAAGGATACCATTGAGGCATTTATCGCCGAATACAATGACGGAGTAGATGAGATCCAAAAGCTGAAATACACCGATCTGATTGGTCTTATGATGTCCTCTGTTTCTATTATCATTGATGCGATTTCCTATGTTTTGATCGCTTTTGTTTCAATCTCCCTGGTAGTTTCCTCTATTATGATCGGAATTATCACTTATATTTCGGTTTTGGAGAGAACCAAGGAAATTGGTATCTTACGCTCCATCGGCGCCTCCAAAAAGGATATTTCCCGTGTATTCAACGCCGAAACTTTGATCGTAGGATTTACCGCTGGCTTTATCGGTATTCTTCTTACCGTGATCCTTTGTCTCCCGATCAATCTGATTATTCGCGCGCTCTCGGGCATCACCGGAATTTCGGCTTCTCTGCCTTTAGTAGCGGCAATCATTTTGGTAGCGATCAGCATGCTTCTCACCTTAATCGCGGGGCTCTTACCTTCTCGTCTTGCTGCCAAGAAGGATCCTGTTGAAGCGCTTCGTTCCGAATAAGATTTATCAATCAACTACGATTCGCATAGAAAAGCTTAAAAAGCGAAGAAAGGACGCCGCCGACCGTTTTGACTGTCGGCGGCGGATATATTACTATGGGTAAATTTAAAAACAAGCTATACCGTTTTATGTACGGAAGATACGGTTCCGACACCCTGAATCGTGTTTATTTGGGTATTTATGTGGCGGTTGTTTTGATCTATTCCATTGTTTCTCTTTTTATCATCGACGCAACCGTCTCGGCTGTACTGACCTTATGTTACATTTTCTTGACCGCTTTCCTCATTTTTACGATTTTTTTCCGAATGTTTTCACGAAACGTAAGCAAGCGTCGGAAGGAAAATGAAAAATTTTGCGGTTTTTTCCGTTTACTTCGAAATCGATTGAAGGATCGCAAAACCCATGTTTACCGCAAATGTTCAAAATGCGGCGCCATCCTAAGGCTTCCCAAGGCAAAGGGAAGGCATCATGTAGTATGTCCCCGTTGCCGCAATCGCTTTCAGGTACGGGGATAATTGAATTCTATCGGTCGGCAGTGCCGACAGCCAATGTCGCTGTTAGCACTGTTGCGCTTTTTTGTTTAGAGGAATATCTTTTTATGGCATTGCCTCCTTCGTCAGCAAAGATCCTTCGCTTCGCTCCGGATGACACGTATGATAGTTTGTGCGAGAATTAAAGCTTACCTGTCGCACTTTCCTCATTTCGTGTCATTCTGAACCGAAGGCGAAGAATCTTTGATGCAAAACATCAATTCTTATTTCATGTTACTTTGGCACAGGATTGCCTCCTGCGTCGGCAAAGATCCTTCGGCAAGCTCAGGATGACACGTATGATAGCTTGTGCGAGAATCAAGGCTTAACTGTCGCTCTCTCCTCCCTTCGTGTCATTCTGAGCCGAAGGCGAAGAATCTTTGATGCGCTAGCATCAATTCTTATTTCATTGTTACTTTGATACAGAATTGCCTCGCAGGCTCGGCAAAGATCCTTCGCTTCGCTCTGGATGACACGTATGATAGTTTATGCGAGAATTAAAGTTTGTTTGTCGCACACTCCTCATTTCGTGTCATTCTGAGCCGAAGGATCTTTGATACATTAGCATCATTTTTTTCGAAGGAAGTTTCTTGAACAAAATTACGCAAAAGCACTTGCATATTCG
>JAZSPS010000099.1:0-9993 GCA_045537595.1 Eubacteriales bacterium | reverse complement strand
GTGCGGAGATGTAAGAACACCCTCGGCACATGAGTATGATAACGATTGTGATGCCGACTGTAACGAGTGCGGAGATGTAAGAACACCCTCGGCACATGAGTATGATAACGATTGTGATGCCGACTGTAACGAGTGCGGAGCGACAAGAACGCCCTCGGCACACGAGTATGACAACAACTGCGACGCAACCTGTAACGAGTGCGGAAGAGCCAGAACGGTTACTCACACATACAGTGAGAAGAAGCATGATGACGCTTACCACTGGAACGAGTGCTCTTGCGGAGCAAGGGATGAGGCAAGCGTTACCGCTCACGGTTATAAAATTACGAATACGGTTCAACCCGGCTGCGAAAGCGCGGGCACGTATACATATACCTGTACAGGATGTACCAAGAGCTACGAGGAAGAATTTGCTCAGGCATCCGGTCATTCCGTTCTCAGCTGGACCAAGACCGGCGAGACACAGATCGGCAATACCTGTCAATATGAGCAGACCTATTCGGGAAGCTGTCATAGCTGCTCCGAGCCTCAGCAAAAAACCGAGACCATTGAAAAGCATGAGATTTCCGTAACCATATTGGACGAGGCAACCTGTAGGACCGAGGGCGTAAAGCTGCACGCCTGCACCAAGTGCGATTACGAGAACGAGGTTCCCTACAGCGACGCGGATGCTCATAAATGGGACGACGGACGCACCCAAGACGGCGTAACGACCTATGAGTGTATTCATAACGGCTGTACGGCAACCAATACGGTTATTTCCAAGAAAGACGAGACTGCCGCTACGGTGGATAAGTCTACGCTTGAATCGGTCGGCGAGGTTGAGCTGAAGGACGCATCAATCGCGCTGGACAGCAATACCGCGGGCAATCTGAGCGGAAACGTTTCCATTTCCGCCGAAAAGCAGGGCGTGAATGAGATCCGGGATGTTGAGATATCTGAGAAATTGGCAGAGCAGATCGGAGACAGCCCCATCTTTAGCTTTACTATGAAGGACGGCAACGGTCCCGTTACCCAATTCAACGGAAAGGTTACCGTAAAGATTCCTTATGTTCTGGGCGCCGATGAAGACCCCGAATGTATTGCCATCTGGTACATTAACAGCGAAGGAAAGATCGAAAGCATTCAGGCTTCTTACAGCGGCGGATATGTTGTATTTGAGACCGATCACTTCTCGTACTACACCGTAACGACCTTGACACCCGCTGAGCGCTGCGAGCTTTACGAGCATACCTACCGTGTTACCGTAAAGGACGCGACCTGTCTGACGGACGGCTATAAGCTGGAGATCTGTCAGCGCTGCGGAAAGTCCCAAAAGACCAAGACCGATTCCGCCACAGGACACAGCTTTACTGATACCACGGTGGCTGCTGACTGTATCACGGCGGGCAGTGTGGTTCACAATTGCGAAAACTGTACGTACAGCTACACAGAGCGTATCGCTCCCACGGGACACGATTGGAAGGAGAGCGGACGGAAGGGATCGACCTGCGCTGAGCTGGGATATGTACAGTATACCTGTGAGCATTGCGGCGATATCTATTCCGTAAATCTTGAGCTGAACGCTCACGATTATAAGGATACCGTGGTAGCTCCTACCTGTAAGGAGCAAGGACATACCGCACACATTTGTTCGGTTTGCGGTGATAGCTATATTGATACCTATACCAATACGGTAGCCCATGATTACACGGAATTCAAGCGTGAGGAATCGACCTGCGAAAAGAAGGGCTATGTAGAATACAGATGTGAATTCTGTTATGATACCTACCGCGAGGACCTGAAATTGGCGGACCACAGTTATAGCGGAAAGGTGACCGAGCCTACTTGCGCGGAGCAGGGCTACACCACCTATACCTGTGAGGAGTGCGGAGACAGCTATGTAGGCGATTATACCGAAACGGTGGATCACAGCTACGAGGTAAGCGCCAAGAAGGAAGCAACCTGTAAAGAGGGCGGCTATACCACCTATACCTGTGAGGAGTGCGGTGACAGCTATGACGGCGACTTTACCGAAGCGCTGGATCACAGCTATGAGGAAAGCTTCAAGAAGGAAGCAACCTGTAAAGAGGGCGGCTACACCACCTATACCTGTGAGGGATGTGGTGACAGCTATGACGGCGACTTTACCGAGGCACTGGATCACAGCTATGAGGAAAGCTTCAAGAAGGAAGCAACCTGTAAGGAGGGCGGCTATACCACCTATACCTGTGAGGGATGCGGTGACAGCTATGACGGTGACTTTACCGAGAAGCTGGACCACAGCTACGAGGTAAGCGAAGAAATTGACGCTACCTGTAGCAAGGACGGTAAGATCGTGTATATGTGCGGCTGCGGAGAGACAAAGACCGAGATCCTTCCCGCCACAGGCGAGCATAAATATACCAACGGTGTATGCTCCGGCTGCGGTAGAGAAGAATCGGCTTGCGATCATACCGAGCTGCATGAGGTAACCATGGAGCTGTCCCAACACGGTGCTTGCGGCGGCACACTGATCTATGAGACCTGTGAGTGCGGTGAGGTCAAGAGATTTTCCGATTTCGATGCCTTTGAGGAAGTCTTTGATTTCTGCGATCTGGATGGAGTCAACGAAGATGGCGGAGTGGATGATCAGGGCAGAGAATATTATACGGAAACCGAGCGTTGTAATGATTGCGGTCTGACGGTTGTGCTTTACGGTGTGCTGAATGAGGACGGATGTCTTGAAATCGCATACTACACTTTCAGTTTGACAATAAATGATCAGACGATTGTGGAGGATGTCTCCATAATCGAGGAGTGGATCAGTCATAACGAGGAAAGATTTGAAATGGATCTTTCCGAGTTCGGCGGATGCGGAGGACTCATCTCCGGATACCGTTGCGAGGATTGCGGAGAGATCGTCAGTCTCAATAACCTTGATCCCAAGTGTGATGAGAGCGCGATGGTAGAATCCGAGTATGTGGATACAAAGGGCTTCAAGCATACGCTCATGACAATCGACTGTCCCAATTGCGAGCTTTGCTTTATCATGGACACATGGATAGAAGAGCTCAACTGCTGTGAATATCAAATGTACAGCAAGATTACTGTCAAAGCGGGCGATAAGGTCATCGTCGAGGTGACCGAAGGATATTCTGAGAGGAATCATGAATGGGAATACACCTATGAATTAAATGGCGATAGCTGTGATGACGGATATGACATTACGGTGTACTGTCCTCTTTGCCAAACCACCGAGCACTGGGGCGGATCGGGCCACCGTACGGAAAGCGAGAGAGTGAACCTTGACGCATTCGGCTTCTGCGGGGGAGACATTTATGTGGAAACCTGTCAGATCTGTCATAATGTTATTGACGCGCATGGCGATGAATGGTGCCGATGGGAGTATGTAGAGGATACCGATGACGGATATAGGATCTACCGCTGCGCAGCCTGCGGCGGAGAGCTTCATGAAAAGGAAGGAAGAACCGAGAAGGACGATCATTGCTCCTACACGGTATACAGCAACCGTATCTACCTGATGAACGGTAAGGAAGTATACCGCATGGAAATGCAGCGGACTGTTTCGGAGCATGAGAATGAATATACCTACGAGCTGCGCGGAGAGACCTGCGAGGACGGCTATACCGTATATTCCGTATGTAAAAATTGCGGTGCGGAATCCTTAGGATATGGTTCGGGACACTGGACCGAGGAGGTCTATGTGGATCTTGGCGAAAAGGGTCTTTGCGGCGGAGAAATTCATTCGGAGGTCTGCGCGATTTGTGATGCGGTTACCTACATGTGGGTAAAAGAAGACTGTCGGTGGAGGAATCAAGGCATCGATAAAAACGGCTATGAGATCTATACGTGCGCTCAGTGCGGCGGAGAAAAGCATGTGAAGACTACTCAGACCGAAAAGGATGAGAACTGCCGCTATACGGTAAGCACTGCCTACATTTACTATATAAACGGTGAGGAGATCTACCGCGGCGAATGGGGACAAAACCATGTTTCTCATAACTTTACATATGAGTATAAGCTGAACGGTGAGACCTGCGACGACGGTTACTCCATGGAGGCATACTGTCCCGATTGCGGTCAGACAGAGCATATGTACGGCATGGGACACCGTACCGAAGCCGAAAAGGTTGACCTTTTGGAAAAGGGACTGTGCGGCGGACACGTATACATTGAGACCTGTGTTATTTGTAAAACCATGACGTATTCCTGGGCAGACGAGTATTGTTCATGGGATCATTTGAGCAAGGATGAGGACGGAAATGAGCTTTATCAATGCTTCCTGTGCGGTGCTCAAAAGCAGGTGACTGCCACAACCTCCGAAAAGGACGAGAACTGTCAAATCACCGAAACAAGAAACTGCAGCTATGTGATAGACGGTAAGGAAGTTTATCGGTACCAAACGGTAAATAACCGCACCGCGCACACCTATGAATATACCTACCAAATGTTTGGCGAGACCTGTGATGACGGATATATGGTCTACCTCCGCTGTCCCGATTGCGGCAATGAGGAAAAACGGGAGAGCAGCGGACACGATAGCAGATATGAAATGACCGATTTGGGCGAATACGGACTTTGCGGCGGTACGGTTGAAATAGAGACCTGCATGATCTGTGAATCCGTGATCAATGTATGGTTTAACGAGCAATGTCGCTGGAGAATGATAGGATCCAACGAAAACGGTGAGGAGATCTATTCCTGCAGGACATGCGGCGTCGAAAAGCATATCAGCATGGTTCGCTCCGAAAAGGATGAGAACTGTCAGTATACCGAGACCGTGACCTACGCGTATTATTTGAACGGTGAAGAAATCTTCTCCTTTGAGTATTCGATGAAAAACAGCGAGCATAGCTACGAGAGCACCTATAAGCTTTTGGGCAATGCCTGCGAAGACGGATATATCGAATATAGCCGTTGTACCGATTGCGGAAATGCGTGGGAAAAGCAGGGCTGGGGTCATCGGACCGTAACCGAGAAGGTGAACTTCGCTGACTTCGGAATGTGCGGCGGAAACGCCCATGGCAATATCTGCGACGTTTGTGAGATATATGTCTATATAAATGTTAATGATTGGTGCGAATGGAAGTTGGAAGGATCCGACGCGAACGGCAATGAGATCTTCAAATGTATGCACTGCGGAGCCGAAAAGCATATGCGTATCGAAACACAGGGAAAGAACGAGAACTGTGAGGTCATCCGATATGAAGCTTGCTCTTACGTAATGAGCGGCAAGGAGGTGTTCGGTTACGAGCAGATCAACTCTCATACCGAGCACAATATGAAGACCACTTACGAGATGTTCGGCAATTGCTGCGATGACGGTTATAGAGTGTATGAGCATTGTCCTGACTGCGGATATGAGAGCGCATGGGAAGGAATGGGACACTCCGCGGTGGACGAGATGATTGATCTCAGAGAAAAGGGTCTGTGCGGAGGCGAGATCCATATTGAAAGATGCGTTATCTGTGACACGACGATCAATGCTTGGATGAATGAAGCGTGCTATTGGGAATATGTAATTGGCAAAGAGTACAATTACTATAGATGCCATATGTGCGGAGCCGAAAAGCGTGAGTTCAGAAATGTATCCGAGAAAAATGAGAACTGTGAATACACGGTAAGTGAGATTTACGAGTATTATTTGGACGGCGAGAAGGTATGCGAGGTGATCAGCTCCTATGTCAACCAAGAGCACAATTATCGGTACAGCTATGAGATGTACGGTGAGACCTGCAAGGATGGCTATCATGTTAATGCCGTTTGTCCTGATTGCGGATATGAGAATTCTTGGGAAGAGTGGGGACACATCACTATATCCGAGGAAATTGACTTTGCGGAAAAAGGTATGTGCGGCGGAACCGCGTGTCGGGATATCTGCAGAACCTGCGGCACGGTTATCTTTTCTTGGGTAAATGAAAAATGCCATTGGGAAACCGTGCGTGGCGATAAGGAGCATGAGGAATATGCTTGCCTTTACTGCGGCGCGCAAAAGTATATGGATCGTGTAACCTCCGAAAAGGATTCGGAATGCGAGTATACCGTAGTATGGACCTACACCTACTATATGGACGGCAATGAGATCTACCAATATACGGAAACCGGGTATTCGACCAGTCATAATTATGAAGTAACCTATGAGATGCAGGGCGAATCCTGTGAGGACGGTGTATATGTTTATTACACCTGTTCCGATTGCGGTAATACGAGAAATGAATATTTCTCATGGCACAACACAAATAAGCTGGTGTATGACCTGACCGAGCATGGTGCGGCAGAAGGACGGTTGACCTTCTATCAGTGCCCCTGCGGACAGGAGGGTTATCTGATGGAGGTTGAGGGCACATATATTTCCGAGTCGATCTATGTGGCGCCTCTCTCCCGATTCATTCAGGTATATACCTTCTCGGCAGACGGCTTTACCATTGGCTTTGATGAGTACGAGGAGATTGACGGATGTACCCTCCGAAATAAGGAGGTAATGTACCTTTCGTTTGATACCGAAACGGGTGCTTATGCGGAAGCTTATGTCTTTGAGGAAAAAAAGAGTGAGTATCATGAGGAAACCTATTGCGGCGAATTGATGGGAGGAGAAGGTTCTGACTGCGGTGACGGTGTTATGATTACCGCGACCTGTGTAAACTGCGGAAATGTAAGAACCTTTGAATCCTACGGTCACGAAATGTTTGTGAAGGAAACATACGATCTGAGCGAGTACGGCAGTGTTTGCGGAGGAGAATTGCTGCTGGTTGGTTGTGCTTGCGGAGAATATTTGGATATTTACCACGAAGAAAATTGTGATCTGAACTGCACAACCCTCCAATGGATCGACAGCTACAATTATACAGAGCTTTACAGCTGCGCGGTGACCGATCCCGTTGCGTGCCCCTTGCGTTACGCGATGGTGTTTTACATAGAGGATGCCGAGGGCAGTACCTGCTTGAAGAATCGCTATGTAAAGCTCCTGTTTGGCTGTGACGAAAATGCGGAAAACGCGCAAAAGGAATTCAGCATCTCGCTGGGAAGCTATAGCATGCATGATTTCGAAACGACCTATACCGATACCGAGCATCCCTGCCTGAAGAAGGTTACTTATTCCTGCGGCTGCGGATATGTTACCAACGGCGATTATGCGTGGAAGCACGAGATCGGCGAAGCAAAGGAATACACAGACACCGAAGGGAATATCGTAAGCGAGTTCAATAAATGTATGATCTGTGAGTCGGGCACGGTTTATGTATACTCCGGAGAAACCAACGAGAAGCTGTCCGAAACAATAACCTCCCTTTTGATCATGGATGAGCCGGAAGAAGGAAAATTCATTATTGAAAAGATTGTTACGGTGAGGGAATACGCAAACTCCGATATTCAAGCGGAAAGAAGCGAGTTGATCTATATCGCTCCCGAGGGATATGAGGATTGGTATGCGCCAAGCTATAGCGAACGTGTTTACTGGTATTCTTATGAGGAGGGCTTCTCTGAGATCTATTTGCGGTATATGGGCGAGGAATACAGTACGGAGATGGGCTGTATGAGAATCGCGCTCCTATGCGGCGAAAAGGAGGGAGAGCATTATCTTTGGTATTGTGCCTCCGATTGCCATATAGAATATATCGAAGTACAATCCGCTACCTGCACGCAGTTTGGCATCGTGCAATATAGCTGCCCCATCTGCGGACTCCTTGCGGAAGAAAAGTCAAGATATGAGGCGCCTCACGGACACAGCTGGTTCTGGAACGATGAGGAAAAGAGATATGTATGCGGAGATTGCGGACTGGAAAACGCCAACGGTGTGGACGGAAGCGTTTTGTTAGAGGATTGCAGCGATATGGATGACGAGGAGGACACCCTGATCGTTGGATATTGGATGAGAAGCTTCTCCGTAGAGGAGCAGGCGATGTACGATGAATTCTATTTTGTCGGCTTGACACTGGTGCTTCATGAGGTACCGGAGGACAGTGAGTACATAGAAGGCTTTGTCTATATCGACGGCGTAGAGATCCATCGGATGGAATCCACCGGAAACTATTTGATGTTCTCCGCGGAGGCTGTACGAAATGCCGCTGAAAAATTGGGATTTGAGGCATCCGAATATGACATTCGATTGAGCTTCGTTCCTTTGGACGGCGACGGAAGCTTTGATTACGGAATTACCTTTACCGCTTGATAGCGAAAACAGACATCTTGTTTGAACAAGAAAACAGGGCTGTCTCACGAATTTGGGAGACAGCCCTGAGCGTTTCGATAAGGGATATCGAAACGCTTTTGCGTGTCGGCAAGATGGAAAATATAATATGGTTTCGTAGGGACAGGGGTCCCTGTCCGTTATACGCGCGAAACTTTTGGCGACAAACTGACTTTATTTCTCCCTCTTTGTTCTCGGGATGTCGAGAACGCCATCCCGAGAACAAAGGAAAATTCAAAAGAAAACGAACTCGTATGCGGTTAGCAGGGAATATTACATCGCCAAGTATCGGATATGGATACATTTTCCGCCTGCTGTCGCAGACAGGGAAGAGATCGAGCGCGGCAAAGCGGAATATTTGCATACCCTTTTGAAATCAGACAAAAATTGACATGGAATACTTGAATATTGAGGTGGGCTGTGTTATAATACATTGTACGGATTTTTTATGAGATATTATGATCTTATCAGAATCCCAAGGGTAACTAAAATATTGGGGAAGAAGATGATTTGATGAGGATTGACCTTGTCGGCGGTGGAATTGCTTTTGCACAGACCCTCCGGACGGGAAGCGTATTCGGGAGATATTTTCTGGTTACATTCCCGTTTGACGGAAAAAGCGATTAAATGTCTCTTCTTTCGGAGCTTTCGTGATTCAAATTTTTATCATCTATAAAGGGAATTCGCTATGAAATTAACGGAACTTTTCAATCAAAATAAGTTATCTCTCTCCTTCGAGGTCTTTCCGCCGAAAACAGATATGACCTTTGAGAGCGTAAAGCATGCCACCGAGGAGATCGCGAGGCTTCGCCCTTCCTTTATGAGCGTGACCTACGGCGCGGGGGGCGGAACCAGCAGATATACCTTGGAAATCGCTAAAAATATTAAGGAACGGTACGGTGTTCCCACCCTTGCCCACCTGACCTGCGTTTCCTCTACCAAGGAGACGGTTCGCGAGCGGATCCGTGACATCCGTGCCGCGGGAATTGAGAATATTATGGCGCTCAGAGGAGATATTCCCGCCGAGCTTGAGGGAGCGGACCGAAGCCGATGGGACTATCAGCATGCCATCGAGCTGGTCAGAGAATTGAAGACGATCAACCCCGACTTTTGCATCGGCGGAGCATGCTATCCCGAGATCCATCCCGAAAGCGCCAATCAAAAAGAGGATATTCGTTACTTAAAGGAAAAGGTGGACGCGGGCTGCTCCTTCCTTACCACACAAATGTTTTTTGATAACAACCTTCTTTATAATTTTCTGTATAAAATCCGAGAGGCAGGAATCACCGTGCCGATCATTCCGGGGGTAATGCCCATTACCAACGGAAATCAGGTGGAGAGAGCCATCAAGCTTTCCGCTTCCTTTATGCCACAACGCTTTAAATCTCTGGTAGATAAATTTGGAGGCACGCCCGCGGCGATGAAGCAAGCCGGAATCGCCTATGCCACAGATCAGATCATTGACCTGTTTGCCAATGGGATTACCAATGTTCATGTTTATTCTATGAATAAACCCGACGTGGCGGCGGCGATCCGGAACAATCTTTCGGATATACTGGGGTGATTGGGTGAATACGGTATATACCAAAAGCTATGCGGAGCCTCCGATCCGAATCAAAGAGATTTTACGCTACGTCGGCGTACCCGACGGCGGTTCTGACGTTTCAAAAATCGATCCGCTGCTATGGGAGTGCTTGCGAGAGTGCCTTCGGGAGCTCGAGGGAAAGCTGAGCTTTAAGGTCTGCTACGGGGAATTTTCGGTGACTCTTTGCGGGGATACGCTTGATCTTGGAAGTCGGAGGCCAAGCGGTCTTAGGAAGACAACT
>JAZSPS010000027.1:0-10230 GCA_045537595.1 Eubacteriales bacterium | reverse complement strand
AGGGCATCACCATGGGCGATCTGAAGGGCATGCTGGAGACCTTTGCCCAAACCTTCTTTGGCAGTGATACAAGACTCCGTTTCCGCCCTCATCACTTCCCCTTTACGGAACCCTCTGCTGAAGTGGATGTATCCTGCTTCGTTTGCGGCGGAAAGGGTTGCCGTCTTTGCAAAAATGAAGGATGGATCGAAATTTTGGGTGCCGGCATGGTACACCCCTATGTTTTGTCTAATTGCGGAATTGATCCCGAGGTTTACAGCGGCTTTGCTTTCGGTATGGGAATTGAGCGAATCGCTATGAAGCAATACGGAATTGACGACATGCGTTTACTTTATGAAAATGATGTACGTTTTCTTGAACAATTCTGAACCACTGAAAATCCACTAAAATAAGAACACTTTACAGGAGAATAAAACAATGAATTTGTCAAAAAATTGGTTATCTGATTTTGTTGATGTTCATGATGTTCCGATCAAGGATTACTGTGACCGCATGACCGACACAGGCTCCAAGGTTGAATGTTACGAGGAATTGGGCGAGGATATCGAAAATGTGATCGTCGCCAGAATCATCAAAATCACACCTCATGAAAATAGCGATCATCTTCAAATTTGTCAAGTAGACATCGGAAACGGAAAGACCGTTCAAATCGTTACAGGCGCGCAAAATGTTTTTGAGGGCGCTATCGTTCCCGCCGCGATTCCTGTTGCTAAGCTGCCGGGAGATATTGTAATCAAGTCCGGAAAATTACGCGGTGTGGTTTCAGACGGTATGTTATGCTCCATGGGTGAGTTGAATCTTACCGAGCATGATATGCCCGGAAAAGAGCCTAACGGAATTCTGATTCTTGACGAAAGCTTTGCGGACAAGATCGGTGCCGATATTCGCGACACTTTAATGCTTCGTGACACAGTGGTTGAATTTGAGATCACATCCAACCGCCCCGATTGTCTATCGGTAATCGGACTGGCAAGAGAGACCGCTGTTTCCTTTGACCGTCCCTTTGTTCAGCATACACCTACAGTAAAATGCGCCAATGACGGTGATAAAATCGGAAACTACCTGTCTGTTGCGATCGAAGCACCCGATCTCTGCTATCGCTATATGGCAAGAGTGGTCAAAAATGTTAAGATCGAGCCCTCCCCACTCTGGCTTCGCATGCGCCTGCGCGCAAGCGGTGTTCGTCCTATCAATAATATTGTTGATATTACAAACTATGTAATGCTTGAGTATGGTCAGCCAATGCATGCCTTTGACTATTCCTGTCTCACCGGCTCTTCCATTGTTGTTCGCCGCGCGAAGGACGCGGAGAGCTTTAAATCCTTGGATGATCAGGATCATATACTGGATTCTAATATGCTTGTAATCGCTGACAGCGAACGTGCCGTTGCTCTTGCGGGTGTTATGGGCGGAGCCAACAGCGAGATCAAGGAAGATACCAAAACCGTTGTCTTTGAGTCCGCATGCTTTAACGGCGCTTCGGTCCGTGTTACAGCGAAGAAAAACGGAATGCGTACCGAAAGCTCCTCCCGTTATGAAAAGGGCTTAGACCCTGAAAATTGCTATGGCGGTCTGGAGCGTGCCTGTGAGCTGATCGAGCTTCTTGGCGCAGGTGAGGTCGTTAATGAATTAATCGACGTTTATCCCACAAAGCAAGAGGATACCGTCCTGGATTTTGATGTTGATCGAATCAACCGTTTCCTCGGAACCGATATCCCTTGCGACACGATGAAATCTATTTTGGAAACCTTGGGTGTTAAGGTAAACGGCAACAAGCTGACCCCTCCTACCTTCCGTGCGGATCTTGCGTGCATGAACGATATTGCGGAGGAAATTGCCCGTATCTACGGCTATAACAAGATTCGCTCCACAAAAATCCATGCGGAAACCACGCAAGGCGGACGAACCAAGAAACAGCAATTCGAGCTTGATGTTGAGCACGCAATGTGCGGTATGGGACTGAATCAGATTCAGACATTTTCTTTCATTAGCCCCAAATATTACGATAAGATCCGTTTGGATGCGGACAGCACCTTGCGAAGCTCGGTGGTAATTTCCAACCCCTTGGGCGAGGACACCAGTGTTATGAGAACCACTTCTCTGCCCTCCATGTTGGAGATTCTCACCCGAAACTACAATTTCAACAATGAGAATGTCCGCTTGTTTGAAATTGCCACAGTCTATATTCCAACAGGAGCAGAGACGCTTCCCAATGAAAACAAGATTTTGACCATAGGCATGTACGGAGATTGCGATTTCTTTACTGTAAAGGGTGTGTGCGAAAACATTCTGAAATTAGCATCCATCAAAAAAGCAAGCTACCGCTCTGAGGATTCAAACCCCTCCTACCACCCCGGACGTTGCGCCAAGATTATTGTAAACGATACGGTAATCGGAACCTTCGGTCAAGTTCATCCCTTGGTTCTTCAAAACTACGGAATTGATTCCGCTGTCTATGCGGCTGAGCTGAATTTTGATGCCATCTTTGATCTGATCAAAGCGGAGAAGATGTACACGCCTTTGCCAAAATTCCCCGCTACAACCCGTGATTTTTCCTTTGTATGCGACGAAGCGCTGGAGGTGGGTATCATTGAGGAGGAAATGCAAAAAGCAGGAGGAAGGCTTGTAGAGGCGGTCACACTCTTTGATATTTACCGCGGACCTCAGGTTGGTGAAAACAAGAAGTCCGTTTCCATGCGTGTTACGCTTCGCGCGGCTGACAGAACCTTAACGGTAGAAGAAGCTGAAAAAACAAGCGAAAAAATTCTTTCCGCATTGAATCAGCAATTCAACATTACATTGAGAGCGTAACGGTGTTTTCATGGAAAAAGAAAAATTAAACCGAATCAATGAGTTGGCGAAAAAATCCAAGGAAGCTCAATTGACCGACGAGGAGCGAGAGGAACAAGCTGCCCTCCGTCAGGAATATATTCATGAGATTCGTCTCTCCTTTGGCGCTATGCTGGATCATACCGTAATCCAATATCCCGACGGCACACGCAAGTCATTGAAAAAAGACAAATAATTCAATAATAACCAAGGCTGACAGATTGCCATTCATTGAATGTGTAATCTGTCAGCCTTTTTATATCTATATCTTTTGTGTGAATATAAATGCGCGGGGCGGTTCAAGTTGAACCGCCCCGCAAGGGTTATGCCAAATACGAATTAATATCTTGCTGTCCAATCACCGTTCGCAACGTTGTTGTTACCGGTTGCCTTATCGTAAACAGCATCATCGTTGATCTCAGATTTGTTGTTATCACCGGGATCAGCGGGATTGTCGCCCGGCTGATTACCATCGGTAGGCTGTGAATCGGATGTAGGAGTTGTTTCCGCAGGATCATCTCCATCACCGCTACAAGCGCAAAGTCCGATCGTTGCAACAAGCAATAATGCAAGAAGAAGTGCAAGACTCTTTCTCATAATTTTATTTCCTTTCTCATAATGGAATTTTTTCGATCTTCACGATCACCGCAAAACAGATATTTCACAGCGTGATCACGAAGCATACGTGAAATACTCAAAGCTGAGTTGAGCAAGCGTTGATTTTGTCAGGTTAATGATTCGAATGCTTCCCGCATGCTCACCGTCAAACGCGCTTGCCAATACGTAGTCCGCGTTGAAGCAGTGGTCCGCGCCAAGCTCAGTATAAATACGTTTATTCAAATCTGCCGTAGCCTGAGAGGGCAAACCAACAGGATATGCAGATCCGGCTATACGAGCAGCGAAGGTGGTATTGGATGTTGTCCACAGGGTATAATCGGGATCAACAGCATCGTAAGCATTCGATGTCAAGCCGGTTGTTCCATGGTGAGGAATCTGGAGGAAATCGCTCTTAAGAGCGCTTCCGTGCATCGATACCATCTTACCGCAAGCAGTATTCATAGCATCGCCCATGAAGAGAAGCGACATGCCGTTGACATACATTCTGTATACCATGGTACATTCGTTTTCGTTAGAAAGCGTAGCGGGCAAGAGATTTTCCTGCGTGTAGATAATCTCAAATTCTACATTGCAGAAGCTTAACTTCTGACCTGTATGAGGCTTGAGCAGCTTAGAGCCGCTGTAAAGGCTTCGAGCAGCTCGGAAGGAATCTCCTGACAGATAGTTACCCGTACCGTTGGCATAATTGGAAGGTGCGCTGCCGTTTGCGATAAAGTACTCAACCGTTACATTTTTTGCGTATCTGGAAAAGCTTTGGAAGCAGCCGACATGGTCACCGTCGGAGTGAGAGAAGATCCACGCGGCAATTACGATCTTACCGTCGGGTCTCTTGTTGTTATCTCTCAGATACTCATACAAAAGTGTTGCGTCCTCTGCCTGAGGCTCTGAATAACCGCCGTCCATGATAATATATCTGCCGTCCTCCAAGGTTACAACATAGCACTCACCGTTGTTATCGTGCATAGGACTACAGCCTGGGGCGCAGGTATAATTCGAGTAATCCAACGCGTTAATTGCCAAGGTTGTATCGGTAACCTTTGTCCATGCTCCCTCATCGGGCTTGTATTTTGACTCAACCAAGGGATCTGTAATTATGCTGATCGTCTTATCATTGTTTTGATAAGCCACATAAACCATTCCCTTTTCGCCAAGGCAGGTAACATAACGGTTGGAACCGATGGTGTTTTCCTGCTTTTTAGCGAAGCCAGAATTTGCAAGCTCCTGAACATACGCGTCGATCTTGGTAGCGTCAGCGTTTTTATAACGAAGCATGATGTTCTCATTTCCACATTCATACAGTCCATCGTAGGTACCGCCGGTAAACTGAGGGATATCTCCCAACCAGTTTCCATAATTTTCAACGGTTGTTTGAATGGAGGGGATCATCAGAGAGTACTTTCCGCTGGGCTCTTGGAACGCATAGTTCACAATCATTTCCATAAATTCTTCTACCGCAAGCTTGGTAGTTACGGTAGTATGACCGGTAATAATGATCTTATTGTTCACCTTGGTAATGGCGTACTGTCCATAATTCAAGGTGTCCAACACCTGCTGTGTCTCGGGGAAGGATGTGGGTCCGATAACGATCTCGGTTGTATTCGCATCGTACTCGAAATCATCATAAATTCTAACCGATGTTTTTGTCAGGCTGATCATTTTTTGCTGAAGCGCAACAACGGCATCCTTTTCTACCTGAGACGCGTTTTGAGGACGAACAAGATGATAAATTGCTTGACCCTCTTTGATCAATTCCAGCATGGAATCCGCCACACCGTAGTAGCTTTCTCCAAGCTTGGTATTCAATACCTTGTTTTCATCTGCCGCGGCTACATAGGTATTACAGAAATAATCGATTGCGACCAACAAAGCAATATTGTTTTTCGCGTTGATTACGATCTTCTTTTCATAAAACTTTATAACAAAGGTTTTATCCTCGGGGATCGAATTCAAAGCTTCCTCGGATTGAGAGCGGTTGGTAGCTCCCAAAAGAATCTCGTAAGCGTTTTCGTCCGGAGTTTCTCCTGCCTTCAGCCAGTCATCGCTCAGTTTTATATTAATTCCCGCGTTCTGCATCTTTTTGTAAAGAGATGCGGAAGCGTTGGAAACCTGAGCTCCTCCGGTCACAGGTCGGATAATAATATATTTACTGAAATCAACCGTCAGCGGGATTCCGGGATCTTCCGTTGGCTGCGAGCCATCGCCGTTGGTGCCGTCGCCATCTTTTTTACAAGCAAAAAGATTTACGCACATCAGCATCGCAAGCAACACAAGGAAAAAGCTTTTTAAAAATTTTTTATTCACCAGTATCATCCTTTCTAAAACGAAATCGATCTTTTTCCTATTAGTTAGAATTTCCAATAGGACAGGTGTCGCGATCCAAGCTATTTTCGGAGCGTGTGGGACAGAGGGGGATGTTCCGCTGCCCCACCGCGCTTTAAAAACAGTATCAGGCGCAAAAGCGATATTCACGCAAGCTGAAAATTATTTAATTCTCGAAAATAGTTTGTCTCACTTACCATTGATCGGTTTCACGGTTGCTTATTCAGCATCGTATGCTTTCGCAATTTCCAGAAGGATTGCCAACTGAGCGTCACTCAATCCGTTAGTTTCATCAACATAAGCAGAGGAAGCAACCTCACTTGCGGTTCTCGCGTGAACAGCCTCATCATAGTTTCCGTAAACCGTTGTTGTGCTGTCGTCCGCGAAGGTCAATGTCAAGTAGCCAATTCCAACGTATACCGTGTTGTAGTTTTCAGCGGAAACCTCAAATGCTGCGCCGAAAACATAATCATTGGCATTAAGAGACTCATTGATCCACTCGCCGGCGGTAGCAACAACCTTCTGAGCCTTTTCAGCATCCACGTCATCCATGGAAGGAGCGACACCGGGCATCAGATCATCGTAATTCGCGACGATCGTTCCGATCTCAAAGCTCTTAATGGTTCCGGCAGTCTGCAGGGTCAAAAGCGATTCATAGGTTGCCTTGCTGAGCGCACCCTCCCAACGGAGAGCCGCGTTTTCGGTAGCGCGAATAGCAACACCGTCCAGCGTAGACAGCTTAGCGGTGATCAGATCGATACTGGTAACCGATCCATCAATATAAAGTGTGGTATCAGCATAAATGGTAGTTCCGTTTACAACAGCGTACAGGAAAATACCGTCGCCGCACATGCTGGAAAGGTCGTTGTAGCCCAGATAACCGTATGCGGGCTGACCGTTAACAAGCATGGAGATGGGTCTCATCTGTTCGGGAAGCGCAATATTTGCGGTATGGTCTTTTCCAATATCGGGATTGACCTTATAGCCTTCTCTTCCGCAGTTGTCAGCGATATACTTGAACTGCTGAATAGCACCGGTACCGTTCATAGAACGACAGTCAATTTCAGCACTGTTCCAGATCGCGTAGGATTCAAAGTTTGCGAAGTCATGCTCAACTTCCTTAACAGTTCCCTGAGCGTTGTTACCCTCACGGTAAGCGGTCTCATCGATATCAAGGTAGATATCCTTATCAGCAAAGGCGTAGATATAAGAGCCGCTATTGTTGAAGGAACGGTTATAGTCATTGTATACAATGAACATCTTGGTTTCATCTTCCAGTCCAAGGTCGTTTCTCAGGGCCGGATCGTCAAGACCTGTCAAAGGATTGTTAGGTGTCGTGGGAGAGGAGTATGCGCTGTTATGCAGAGAGTTGGTAGGACACCAGAGGTAAGCGACTTCACCGGGAGCAAGTACGCCTTCCTCATATGCGGGGTTCTCCCATGTTTTGGTATAATGATTCGGGTTATCCGCACCGATCGGATTGATCGAGGTATAAGTATGCGAGCCGGGGTAAATAAACTGAACATTGGAGGGGTGAGTCTTTTCCTCAACCTTAAACATCGTGCTGTTATGGCTCTCCAGAATCAAGCAGTAATCATAAATATTTACTTCCTCATCGGAGTTGTTGTAAAGTTCCAAGAACTCAGCCTGACCAACACTGGGACCCTGACATCCAAACTCTGTGATAATAAGCTTGGGCGCCTCGGGGAATTCAGCAACAGCGCTGATCGTGCCACTCAAAAGCACCTCCGCACCGGGAGAAACGACGAAGCAAAGCTTATCCATAAGGGTCTCGCTGTTTGCAGCAAAGAACTCAGTGTCGGTATAGGGGTAAGCAACATAATCATTCAGTATGAATTCCATTCCCTTGTCAGCGTCAACAAGGAGACGATAATCGTCGGTAGAGCCGTAGATACAGTAATCAACGGTCTCAGCATCGGAAGCATAGGTCTTGTCATCAAATCTCCATGTCTCACGAGTAGGAGCATTGTAAGGCAGGTATCTTGTACGAGCCTGACCTACCAAATTTTCAAAATTATTGTAGTCGCCGGTGGTATAGAGCTGAACACGTCCCTCAACGGTTACCTTGGGGAGCAAGTAGTTCTGACCGCCCTCGCCTACGACCTGCATAGCCGCGAAAACAGTGCTCTTATTGTCCGATTGCTTGAACTGCATCTGGTAATCAACAACCAGAGCGCCCGATTCGTCAGCCGCATCAAGCTCAGCGAGCGTAATAACGACATCCTGTGTTGCGTTTGCGGGGTTTGTAATGGTAAGCTTTCCTCTGTTTACCACAAAGGTTGCGGAGGAATCAGCTGTAACAGAAACAGCACCGAGCTTCTCTGTCAGCTGAGCCGCTGTATACGTTCCGTTTGCGATATCCGTAACCGACACGGAGTAGATCTCCGAGGATGCCGGCTCACCGGAGGTTGCCGATACGCCCATGGGAAGATAAATTGCCAAGGACGCCAGCATAGCCAGAACTAATACGAGAGATAAAATCTTTTTCATACTAATTCCCTTTCTCAAAATGAGAAGTTCCTTTCTTGTTTTTTTGCCGTCAACAAGTTAATCCATACGGTTAACCTGTTGACATACTTGATAAATACTGTTTTTAAAATTTAAATGTAACGTTAAATAATTATTCGATCAATGACACGAATTATTCAGCATCCTGAGGATAGTAAGACTCAATCAGCTTATCCAACAAAGCCTTGGTTGTTTGCTTTCCTTGCTCACTGATGAAAGCAGCAAGGGAGGTACTGTTTTCGAATCTTACATGGTCTCTGAAGGTATATACAGGTCCGCTCTCTCCACCCAGTGCCGCGGTGTAGATATATCCAAACTCGAAGTATGTATGCGCGATAATAAAGTCAAACATAGCAGCCTTAGCGGGGGTCTTCAAGCTACGGGTCTTATAAACCTTCTCACACATAGCGGGACGAACGAGCTCATAGGAGCTTCCTCCCATAACCTCAAGAACAGCGGTAACACACTCTAAGCTCTCATGCACGTTGCTGGGGATACCCAAAATGGTATACTCATCGTGACATGCTACACGGTAATCCTCCTGATCCGCATCCCACAGCGGGAAAGGAATGATCGCGTATGCCCAGTCTACCTCTGCCAAAGCAGATACACCGGAGCCCAACATTGTACCATGGAACATGCTATTTCCGGCAACAAATTCGTCCTGAGGCGAAGGGGTTACGTTTTCCTTCGAGAATACGCTCCTGTTGGTCTGATACAGCTCGCGGAGAGCGTTTCCGATGCTCAACGCACGGTCGTTGCCGTAACCCAAGGTGTAGGTTCCTCTCTTGGAGCGCTCAACCATGTTGATCGCAAGCGCGCCAAGGAAGCCGTCGATAGAAGTGGAGTTTCTGACAAAGGTCGCACCCCAGGTTCCGCCGTTGGTAGCACCTTCGCCTGCCTTTGCGATGCACTCAAGCATGTACGCATAGGTCCATTCTCTGTCATAAACCTTCTGCAGGAAATCCTCGCCGTTTTCCATCTCAAGAATGGTCTCAAGCAGGGGCTGATTGTAGAAAAAAAGCTCAAGTCGCTCAACCGAGCTGGTTACGATATCGCCAACCAGGAAGTACATCTTGTTATTAACAGTAGCCTCTGTCTGATAGCTCTGGTTCCACCAGATCTTCTCCAAGGACAGGTGATTGATCTCTTGAGGGATCGCATTGATGTCGATGAATGTTCCGTCACTTGCGTAAGAAGCTTCCAGATAAGCGTATCCGCCTACAATGTGATATTCTTCCTTTTGAGACTGGAAGGAGGCGAGCAAAGCGGTTCTAATTCCGTTCTTACCGGGACCGTGCTCAACATCCTTCCAAGCGAATTTGATTCCAAGCCAGCCTTCAACCGCTGCGTTTCTTTCATACACGGCATCAGGAACAACTTCACCGATGATCTCCTGGGAATAAAGTTCACTCTTCATGTATGTTTTTTGCAGGATGGTAATGGTCTTTCCATAGTTCGCTTGGGCAACTTCCAAGATCTCTTCGGGAGCCTTTTCTGTACCATCTTCTTTTTGGTTTCCGCCCAAATCAATATTTACCTGATTGGACTGAGAGTCGTCGCCTGTGCCTGCCGGATCTTTATCACCCGAGCACGCAACTACGCTAAATAGCATCAGCAACGCCAATATAACAGAAATAATTCTTTTCATATATTTCTCCTTTCTTTTTTATTTCTGTATGCAATATTTTATCACAAATTCATTTTAATTTAAATGCAATTTTTTGGCTATATTACGTAAAAAACTCACATATTTACTTAAATTGAATGTCTTATGAATACAGGCACTAACATTTTGCACAATATCCGTTATTCTTTTTTGTTTATTCTGCCTTTTTGGGAATTTTTGGGGCATTTTGGGGCCATTTTTTGAATTTATTTTAAGGGGCTTTCTCCCATCAAAGTCCATTGTTCTCGGGATGTCGAGGACGCCAT
>JAZSPS010000010.1:0-7625 GCA_045537595.1 Eubacteriales bacterium | reverse complement strand
GCACCGATAAGCTTGCCGTTGAGCTCGGGAATAACGAGACCGATAGCCTTAGCAGCACCTGTGGAGTTGGGAACAATGTTAACAGCGCCAGCACGTGCTCTTCTGAGGTCGCCCTTTCTGTGAGGACCGTCAAGAATCATCTGGTCGCCTGTGTAAGCGTGAATTGTTGCCATGATACCGCTCTGGATAGCTGCGAGGTCGTTAAGAGCCTTAGCCATGGGAGCGAGGCAGTTTGTTGTGCAGGAAGCAGCAGAAATGATCTTGTCGTCAGCGGTCAGAGTGTTCTCGTTTACGCTGTAAACAATGGTCTTCAGATCCTTACCTGCGGGAGCGGAGATAACAACCTTCTTCGCGCCTGCGTTGATGTGAGCCATAGACTTCTCGGTGGAGCAGTAGAAACCGGTGCACTCGAGAACTACGTCAACACCAAGCTCACCCCAAGGACAATTCGCAGCGTCCTTCTCGGAGTAGATCTTGATGGTCTTGCCGTCAACCGTAATGCTGTCCTCGCCGGCAACAACGGTATCAGCCAGAGCGTACTTGCCCTGTGCGGTGTCATACTTCAGAAGGTGAGCGAGCATAGCGGGAGCGGTCAGGTCGTTGATTGCAACTACCTCATAACCCTCTGCGCCGAACATCTGTCTGAAAGCCAGACGACCGATACGGCCAAAGCCGTTAATAGCAACTTTTACTGACATAGTAAAAATCCTCCATATATTAAAAAATTTTTTACAAGCCAAAACGGATCGCAACATGGACGAGCCGTGTTTTCTCAATTATATATTTTAACTCATTTTTTCCAAATATGCAAGCGTTTTGGTGAAATTTTCTTATTTTTGTAACCTTGTACGATTTTTGACAGCTTTTTTTGGAATAATCGTTAAAAATACCACAAACTTTTTTCCTTTTGCGCTGCTTTCAGGAATTTCTTCACCTTGCTTCATTTTACTTCACTTTAATTGTAAGGATCTCGAAGCCCTTTATATCTACCTCAATCCTTCCGTCACAAATGCCAAGCTCGCAAAGCTCATTTTCCATCATATCGCAAAGATACGCTTCTTTAACATCCATTCCCAATTGTAAGGATACGTGATCCCGCATATTTTTGTACTCATACAAGCGAAGGATCGTTCCTTCTCCGTCTTCCTCCTCCTTTACCGTCTCACAGATCACATGATCGGAATCGATTTCCAGAACGGAATAGCTCAGCGGAACAGCATTGCTTCTTCCGCTTGCGGGAAGAATTGTCATGGGATTGTTCAAAAGATACGCCTCCCGAACCGTATCACTCTCCGCCAAAGTACCGCAGTGAGGATAAAGGGAGTAAACACATCGCATCTCCCCTTGATCGGCTTCGGGATTGGGATCGGTAGGAGAACGGAGCAACGACAGCGCCATAATTCCGTTGTGGATGTCGTAACCGTATTTGCAATCATTCAGCAATGCCACACCGTAACCGCCCTCAGAAAGATCCGCGTATTTATGACCGCAAACCTCAAATTTTGCCTGCTCCCAAGAGGTATTGAAATGGGTGGGGCGCTCCAAGGATCCAAATTGAATATCAAAGGTCGCCTTATCCGTGTGAATATCCACAGGGAATACCGCTTTAACCATTTGATGGCGCTCATGCCAATCCACGAGCGTATCAAAATCAATACGCGCGCTGTCATCGGTAAACCATACCGTTTGAGTAACGGTAGATGAGCCGTACTTACGGACCAAACGAATTCCCCGTCTTACACCGTCATTTACCGCCTCCGCTGACTGAACATCCCGCAAGGTACGGTATTTACCGAGAGAATAGGCATTCCATTCCCACGCGTCATATCGATCGGGATAATCAGCGAAAATGCGGATCTCATTGCCAACCCTTCCTTCCTGCAGGACCTCCCTGTTCTTTCTCTTATCGAAGATCGACGTAATTTGCCATGCCTCATCAAAAGCAACACGCAGTACACTATTCTCCGCTGTTCTCTCATCCATACGAATCTCAACACGGTTTTCGGATACAAAATCGGAGACGACTGTATAGCCCTTCGAAGGGATATTCTTTACCATCACCGTTTCCCCATTTACACTTACCATTCCGTCTGCCGTAAAGGAATGAGGATTGAATACCACATATCCCTCTTTCTCAGATACCGATGCGGCGATCTTTTGGCGAACACCGTCAGCGATACGGGAACCAATGGTGCGGATTTCCTCATAGTCTATATCGCTTTGGTCATATACCTCTTTGATAGAAGACCCCGGAATAATGTCATGAAACTGATTGGTCAAGATGCTCTCCCAGCCCCCCAGCAGCTCGCTCTTCGGATAGACATCGCCAAAGAGGGCTTTCGCCATGGTAGAAAGACATTCCGCGTCCTCATACAAGAATTCGCTCTTGCGGTTATTTCTCTTGTTTTTTGCCATGGTGGTATAGGTTCCGCGGTGGAATTCCAAATAAAGCTCGCCCTGCCATGTGGGAAGATCGGGATGGTTCTCGATCTTTTTCTCCAGACGCTTGAGAAAATCTCCCGCAAAATCGATCTTAACCTGAGGAGAGCCGGGAATACCGCAAGCTCCGCGGCGCGCAAGCTCCAAGTTTTCCGAGGTAGGTCCTCCTCCTCCGTCTCCGAAGCCGAAGGTGATCAGTGTCTCATTGCTTAAATGCTTCGGATGATATCGCTCATATGTTCCCTTCACCTGTTGCGCGGTAATCTGCGCGTTATAGGTAGTACGACCCTTCTTATCAGGTCCGCTTCCCTTCGCGTCACACGCGGTCAGAAAATAGCTGTTGATCTTGGTTCCGTCCAAGCCTTCCCATAAAAAGGTATCATAGGGCAGCTGATTGGTATCATTCCAGCTGATCTTGGAGGTCAAAAACCAATCCACACCGCATTTGCGAAGGATCTGCGGAAGTGCCGCGGAATAACCAAACACATCGGGAAGCCACAAAACACGGCAATCCACACCAAATTCCTGATGGAAGAAGCGTTTTCCGTAAAGCACTTGTCTTATCAAGCTTTCACCCGAGCTGAGGTTACAGTCTGCCTCTACCCACATGGCGCCCTCACATTCCCATCTTCCCTCTCGGATCTTCTCCCGAACTCTCTCATAAACCTCGGGAGCCTCCTCCTTCAGCATTTTGTACAGCAATGCCTGAGAGGACATAAATTTATATTCGGGATATCGACGCATCAGCTCCAACACGGTTGAGAAGGATCTTTGTACCTTCTCACGGCTCTGCCGCAGTGTCCATTTCCACGCGCAGTCGATATGCGTGTGTCCGATGCATACGCCGACGGACGTTCGGGGTCCGCAATATTCCTCATACAATTCTTCTTTCAAATATTTCCGCGCTCTTCTCACCGATTCAAAAAACTCGGGAGAGGCTATGTCATACAGCTCTAATATAGAAGCGGCACGGTAAAGAAAATAAAGGAGCTGCGCATATTCCGCCGAATCCGCGTTTAAGTAGCTGAGCATTTGGAAGGGATAGAGCATATCGTAGTAAAGCCCATCCACCTCGGAGGAGAGCGTACAAAAATCAACAAAGAGCTGCGCGTGCTCCAAGCCGGGGGCTGTATAGGCATAGATATACACATCCGCGGAGGGAACATCTCCGATATGCACCTCTCTATGGTTGGTGTCCAAGCCCTGCTTCATCTCTCCGTTGACATACACAATAAATTGAGGATTGGTAGCATCCCAGCCGCTCAGCTCGGTCTGAACACGCAAAAACAGCTCGGGTGTGGTTTGGGGACAGGTACAATGGAACCACGCGTGACTATCCCTTCCCTGTCCCCAGACCGATCCGTATTCAAAGGGAACAAATTCCGCAAGAGGCGGGGGAGTATTTCCGGATTTGTAATCGCATGGGCAAACAGAAAGATCGGTTGCCGCCTCTACCCGTTGCCAACGGTTCTCATTTAAAAGCTCCAAATAACGCTTTACTTTTCTGAATTGGTTATTCATTTTTTATCCTCCGTTTTTATTTTTATGGAATGATTGCTTGTCTGCTTTTCTCTCATCCAATCAAAAAAATCTAATTTTAGCTTGATTTTATTATAGTTAATTTCTCCTTGACTTTCTTCCGCTATTTTGATATAATTTTATTGTATTTTGATATTTCTCGTATTTCAGTTTTTCATGAAGGGAGAAAAATATTTTGAATCCGAAATTGCTGACCGCTGAGCGTTTTGTTGATATTCAAACCGAAATATCCTATCGGTTCGTCCATAGCGATACCGAATATTTTCGTCCTCATTTCCATGATTATTATGAGATTTTTATTCCTTTGTCCGGAAAGGCACTCCATGTCGTCAATGGAAAAGAATGCCCTCTGCATGAGGGAATGATCGTTTTTGTCCGCCCCAACGATACTCATGATTATGTTTGCTCGGGCAACGAGCCCTTCCATATGCTCAATCTCTCCTTTACGAAAGCGACCGCGGATGAGCTGTTCTCTTTCTTGGGAGAGGGCTTTCCTGCCGACGCCCTTTTGCGCGCGCCGCTTCCCCCTACTGCCTCCATGTCCGACGAGGATATTCGGAAATTACATACCCGCATGACTCAGATCCGAATTATTGATTCCTCCTCGCCCGACACGAGAAAGACCTTTCTCCGTATGCTGCTGTTTCAATTGATCGCCGATCATTTTTCACGCTTACCCGAAAGCACTCCTAAGCATATTCCCCTGTGGCTGACCGAGCTTTGTGAAAAATTTACGGAAAACGATAATTTTATAAAAGGGATTTCTGTTCTTCCCGATTTGACCCATAAAAGCCGCGAGCATGTTTCCCGCTGTATGAAAAAATACTATGCTATGACGGTTTCGGAATACATCAACGGCTTGCGCTTGAACTATATCGCAAGTATGCTTCGGAACAGTGATCACAAAATTTTGGATATTATTTTTGAAAGCGGATTTAATAATGTAAGCTGGTGTTGCCAATGCTTCATCAAGAAATATGGGGTCACCATGTCAGATTACAGAAAAAACAATCAAAAAAATTAACATCTGCTTTCATAAAAATTTTCTGTCTATTCTTACGCACTTCAACTCTATCATATCCATCATAATAAACAAATCAGCACAGCGCGGTTATGAAACTCATAACCGCGCTGTGCTGTATGTATCTTGTATCTTTTAAAATTTAAAATCAGACCACACCCTGTGCTTTCATTGCCTCGGCAACCTTTACGAAGCCCGCAATGTTGGCGCCTGCCACAAGATCATCACCAAGACCGTACTCATTGGCAGCCTTGACAGAGTTCTCGAAAATGTTCTTCATGATGGTATACAGCTTTGCGTCTACCTCTTCCGCGCTCCAGCTGTAACGCATGGAGTTCTGAGACATTTCAAGACCGGAAACCGAAACGCCGCCGGCGTTAACTGCCTTAGAAGGAGCCACGATCACACCGTTTGCCTTCAGATAAGCCATTGCCTCGTTGGTCGTAGGCATATTGGAAACCTCAACATAGTACTTAGTACCGTTGGCAACGATCTGCTCTGCTTCCTTAACATCTACCTCATTCTGAGTTGCGCAAGGCATCAGGATATCAGCCTTAACGCCCCAAGGCTTCTGACCCGCAAAGAAGGGTACGCCGAATTTGTCCGCGTAATCCTGAACACGGTTACGGCAGGAAGCACGCATCTCCAGCATGTAATCGATCTTTTCATCGGTGTTGATTCCGTCCTCATCATAAACATAACCATCAGGACCGGAAATCGTCACAACCTTACCGCCAAGCTCGGTGATCTTCTTGACAGTACCCCAGGCAACGTTACCAAAGCCCGATACCACAAAGGTCTTGCCCTTAATATCGTCCTTGAAGTACTTGAGCATCTCAACGGTATAGTAAACAGCGCCAAAGCCGGTTGCTTCGGGACGGATCAAAGAACCGCCGTAAGGAAGACCCTTACCGGTAAGCACGCCTGTAAACTCATCTCTCAGTCTCTTATACTGACCGAACAGGTAGCCGATCTCACGCGCGCCGACACCGATATCGCCTGCGGGAACGTCAGTATCCGCGCCAATGTATTTCTGCAATTCGGTCATAAAGCTCTGGCAGAAGCGCATAACCTCCGCGTCAGACTTGCCCTGAGGGTCAAAGTCAGAGCCGCCCTTGCCGCCGCCCATAGGCAGAGAGGTAAGAGAGTTCTTGAAGGTCTGCTCGAAGCCGAGGAACTTAATAATGCTTTCGTTTACAGAGGGATGGAAGCGAAGTCCTCCCTTGTACGGACCGATCGCACTGTTAAACTGAATTCTAAAGCCTCTGTTCACCTGAACATTGCCATTGTCATCAACCCACGGAACACGGAACTTGATGATTCTCTCAGGCTCGACCATTCTCTCCAAAACACCGCTGGTGATGAAATCGGGGCGTGCCTCAATTACAGGCTCGATAGACTCCAGAACTTCCTTAACCGTCTGATGGAATTCGGGCTCATTGGGATTTCTCTTCTCAACCCGAGCCATCAACTCATTTAAATACTGATTCTTAAAACTCATTTTTCGTTACCTTCCTCTTTATAAATTTATAAATTTTATATTTTTTAAACTGAGTTTAAAACAGATCTCGAAAATGAAATTTCTACAAACAAAACTTGCAAAGTACAAGGGTTTCATGCCAAAATTTCACTTGACTTGATTATTATATCACAGCTTGTGTTTCCTGTCAATAAAAAATTTATGAATCTGTCTTTTTTATGCAGGATTTTTTTAAAAACATTCATATTTTATGCGCGAGGCAGTATATTGGTGCCACAAAAAAGCGGACACTCCATAGGATCCGAAACGATCCGAAACGATCCGAAACGGGACAAAATCAATCTTGACAAAACGGCATGAAAAATATATAATTATTATAACGCATATCAAGATGAGGAGGATCTATGAAAATCGAGTTAAAAACCAAAAGATTTCTTCTGTTGTTCCTCATTTCCTCACTCCTTTTGCCCGTGTTTGGTGGCTGCGTAAAACCAAAGGAACCGCGAAGCCATATGTGGTATGAGTGGTTTGATACCTTCTCGGAGGTAAAAATTTATGCCGACAGCGATGAGGAGTTTGAAAAATACTTTTCGATCTGCGATTCCCTTCTCAAAGACTATCACATGCTGCTGGATATTTATGAGGAGTATGATGGGATCCGTAACTTAAAAACCGTCAATGACCGAGCGGGTATTGAGGAGATCTCCATCGATCAAAGGCTCGGCGAATTTTTAGCATTTGCTAAAGAAATATATACAGTAACAAAGGGATATACCAACATTGCCATGGGCAGTGTCCTCTCTCTTTGGCATGATGCCCGAAGCCTTGCCAATGCCTCCCCCGAGCAAGCGGCTCTGCCGGATCCCCTGCTTTTGCATGCCGCAATGGAGCATACGGATATTGAAAATATGATCCTCTCGGAAAATAAATGCTCCGTGTACCTTGCCGATCCCGAAATGTCTCTGGATGCGGGAGCGCTGGGGAAAGGATACACCGCGCAAAAAATCGCTGATGAATTGCGAAAAGCAGGATGCCCATCCTTTTTGATCAATCTCGGAGGAAATATTACCGCATACGGGTTAAAGCCCAGCGGGAACCCGTGGGGGGGCGGGATCGATACACCCGAGGGCTGTGATTTCTCCAAGG
>JAZSPS010000078.1:0-22768 GCA_045537595.1 Eubacteriales bacterium | reverse complement strand
CAAAGCCCAGCTCTCCGTTGCCAAGACAAACGTCAGGCTCTCCGGGCGTAAGCTCTACGCCGGTAATATCTATTACCTTTCTTTGAATATCATGGTTCATATATACCCCCTATCAGCATAAAAAAAGGTGCGCAACCGAAGCCACGCACCGAAAAACGCGAACTCCAAGTTGTCGCCAAACAATCCCTTCATAGCATAGGTTCTCTATACAATCAAGCAGGAGTCGCGTTTTTACCAAAACGTATTTGCTTAATTGTATAGCAAAAAAGTTATAGTTTCCCCATAAAGAGAAAAAGACCTATAACTATGATATTAAGATTGTTTGGCTTATTTATTATATCACTATTTTTTAGTTTTGTAAATACTCTTCGAGAAATTTATAAAATTATGTCCCAAGAAAGTCGTAAATCGATAATATCATTTTTCTTGACAAGCACTGTATTCGCAAATACAAATACAAAAAATACGGCATACCTCTTTCGAGATATACCGTATTCTTGCGAAATTGTCCTTTAGAGTACGACTCTAAGGCCAAACACTTTTAGGGTGCGATTCGAATATGATCGACTTTTGTTAACCGAAAACCGCTTGCTAATTAATTCGTCGGGGATGATGACTTTACTGACCTTTTGCTCTTTTGTCTCTTTTCGCTTTTTTCAATTTTTCTCATTTGCTCATAGCTCCTCAGGCAGTCCAAGGACTCCTTGCCCATGGGAAGAATAATAAGAATGTTAAAGATCGTCATTAAGCCGATTCCCACATCTCCCAGGGTCCAAACGATCTCGTACGCTGCGATTCCTCCGATAAAGAGCATGATCAGAGCAATCATTTTATAGATCGTTTGGCTTGTCCGATTGCTTCCAAACAGATATGCCACATTGGAGCGGGCATAGTAAAGCACACCGAGAAAGGTAGAAAAGCTGAAAAGGAATAGAGTGACAGTGATAAAAATTTTACCGACAAAGCCCAAGTGATAGGACATAGCGCCCAGTAATAAGCTCATGCCTTGAAGCGAAGCCCCCTCTGATTCTGGCATTAAAAGAAGAATGATCGCGGTGCAGCTGCAAATGACAATGGTGTCAATAAATACGCCGAAGGCTTGCGAAAGTCCGACCTTCGCGGGATGATCGGTGTCTGCCGCCGCGGCAGCGCAGGGAGCGGAGCCTGAGCCGGCTTCGTTGGAAAAGAGACCGCGCTTAACACCGTTCATCAAAACGGCGCCGAAGCCGCCCGCCGCGATCTGGCGTATGCCGAAGGCTTCGGTGAAAATGCGCTTAAAGACATTGGGGAGCGCGGGGAGATTGGTAAAAATAATAATTAAAGTGATAATAAAATAGATCGCCGCCATAATGGGAACGATAATGTCCAGTACCTTAACGGTAGCGTTTTTACGCAGAACAATAACAGCGGTAATGGCAACTAAGACAATGGTGGTGTAAATGGGCTTGATATTAAAGGCGGTGTAAAACGCGTCGGAAACCGAATTGCTGATAACCTGACTGATGCCGCACCAGCAGATCAGTCCGGAAATGGCAAATAGTACGGCAACGACGGACCTTTTCAGCTTTTTCTTGCGCTTTTGCTCCGCAAAATCATGAATATAATATGCGGGACCGCCTTGGTAGCCGCCGTATAAGGGATCGGTGATCTTGTGCTTTTGCGCCAAGGTTGCCTCGATAAAGGCGGTGGAGGATCCGATCAAAGCGGTGATCCACATCCAAAAAACAGCGCCTGCACCTCCGAAGGATACAGCGGCAACCACACCCACAAGATTTCCCATTCCCACTCGGGTCGCGGTGGAAACGATCAAAGATTGAAAGCCGGAAATGGCGGCTTTGTCCCTCTTTTCTTTTTTCTCCGCGGTCACATGAAGCATTTCGGGGAAAAGACGAACAGGCAACCCTTTTGTGCGAATCGTAAAATAGATGCCCGTGGGAACAAGAAGGAGAACCAGTACAGATAAGGAGAGATTTCCTCCCCCGGGAAGGGGAAAAGAAAACAAATCGCCCCAAAGAAAGCTGTAAACGAGTTGAATACATTTTTCAATGATAGTCATATTGTCAAACCTCTTTGCTTTTTACAGCAAACAACAGCCTCCATAGAAATTCCATAGGAAAACAGGAAGCTGTTGCTTACATTTACTGAATTATAAAAAAACTTTGGAGCTTTACTTTGTCAGCTTCATAATCCCTCTGTATTCCAGAAGCTTGATGTACAGACCGCCTTGTACGGTACGGTTGCGGAAGCTCTTCTCGATCAGAGGACCCTTTACGCCCATGTTCTCATAGTCCTTACCCATATACCACTTATGCTCAGAGGTAACGGTGTAGTAAAAGTCGGTCATAGGAACACGGGAGGGGGTGGCGTTGAAGGCGTGCCACATGGGCTCAACCAAGCGCTCAAAGTCCTCGCGGCGTTCTGCCAGTGTAGCGGTCCAAACCAACCAGTCACTCTTAGTATAATGCTCACGGCTGTCTAAAGGAAGACCGTACATATCCATTTTGTTCATGTAGCTTGCGATCTCGCTCTCAATCACGCTCTTGGGCATAATTTCTGTTCCAAACAGCTTATCCCAAACCAGATTATATTTCATGCTGAAGGTACCCTCAGCGTCAAAGGCAAGGCGGTAGCTTCCGTCGGCATTTGCGGCACGCTTGACCCAATCGGCGGCCATTTCGCGAGCGATCTTGATGTATTTCTTCTCGTCTTTCTTTCTGCCCATCAAACCGAGAATCACGCCAAGTCCCGCAACACCCATAATGGCTTTGAGGGAAAGATTGCAGTTGTGAGCCATATGACCCGCGAAATCATCGGTACAGAGCTGGTTGGCAGGATCCCGACCGTTTTCCAGCAAATATTTGACCCAGGTCTCCAATAGCTCCAGATGGGAAGCGGCAAAGGAGGTGTCGCCGGTAGCGATGGCAACAGCGGTCTCCATCACCAGCATATTTCCGCATTCCTCAACAGGCATTTGCTTTTCATAGGTCAGCGTATCGGTCTCCTGAACGTATCCGTATGCCTGACCGTTCAAAATAGGATAGCGTCCTACATCGTGGGGAGCAAAATCATAAGCGTAACGGGTTGCCCATTCTTCCTTTAGAGAATAGCGGTAGATGGGTCGCATCATACCCTTAACCAGCTCGGGATTATAAAGAAGGAAGAGTGGGATCGAGGGATAGCTTACATCCACAGTTGCGGCACAGCCGTTGGAGAAGCATTCCTTGGAAATGAAGAGAACCTCACCGTTCTCATCCAGCACCAGCTTGTGAGCGGCAATGGTCTGACGGAAAGCAAGCTCCAAAAGCTCGGCATATTTTTCACCGCCCGCGCGAACGGCATCGATAAACATGCGGTCAGCCAGCTCGGCACAGCGCTTTAAGGTAGACTTGTAATCCGAATGCGCCTTAACGATCTCATCGGTAATCGCGGCGCCATCCTTGTTCCAGTAGGATTTTAAACGGGTGTGGAAATACTCAATGCTGTAAATGTCATCATAGGCAAAGGTGATGAGAGTAGATGCCTTGACCTCGGTTTCGGTGCTGACAAAGGTCATTCCATCCTCTACGGAAACATTGGTGGATCCCTCGGAGGTCAGATAGAAATAACCCCATTCAATTCTCAGATCATCCCCTGTACGGTAAAGGATCTTTTGGGATCTTGTTCCCATTTTCACGGTGTTCAGCTTGCCTAAATTGATCTGCTGGCAGTCTACGGCGTCGTCGCCCTTCAGATGCATGCAGATTTCCTCGGATACACTGATTTTTACCGAAACGGTATGCTTCTTTCCGTCCATGGACTCACGGCGAAGCTCCAAATAGCTGACAGGACGGCTCAGAAGATAAAGATCCGTGGGAAGAATGGGGGAGGTAAAGATCAGAGTAAGACGGACACCGCCCTCCTCAAATACATAGGTGGTGGAAAAAGTGGAGCAGTCAGAGGCGACCTGCTTCATAGCGGGAATGGTCTCCTGATCCTTTGCGCCGATTATACGGTATTGCTTTCCGTCAATGGTAGCAATACCCGAAATGGTGTTGGGACGGTCGGTCCAGTGTACGGTGTCGGAATCGGTCAGCAGATCGGAATGGGACCACACGTTAAAGTAGGGATCGATGGTGATCAGCGGATAGGCGGGGGCTCTTAATTTCATAATCAAACTCCTTATGTAAATAATAATAAAAGTGCGACTTTTTAAAAGCTACAATAATTATAGCAGATTTAGCTCAAAAAGTCAACGAAAAGACGAATGAAATGCAAACAATGAATGATTTTTACATTTTTTAAATCCGAATCATGCTATCGAGGAATAAGAAAAATAAGTAAAAAAACGAGAATCAATTGGCACGGCATCTTTTTAATTTTATGAACCGGCATTTCAGCTTTTTATGACACAGGAAAACAAAATATGATAAAAAATACAATAAATAATTACATAATCTTCGGAAATTAAGAATCAATTAATAAATTATTGCGCTGAATTTTATACAATTTTTGACAAAAAACAACAAATTGAAAAAACAACACTTCAAATTGTTGTAATATGGCGTAAAATATACACAAAATAAACATTTATATTAAAAAACGACATAACTCAGGGATCTTTTTTGGAGAAACAATCTTTTAAAAAAGAGAATTTTGAGAAAAATCAATGAAAACTATTGAAAAAAAGGAAGGGATGAGGTATAATATTAATTTAGTAACTGCTTTATTTAAAGTGCGCAAACAAGTACAAAGAGGAAGGTTAAATGTTAGAATTTAAAAATATATCATATACGGTCTCCGAAAATAAAGAGATCTTGAAAAACATCAATCTGCGGATCGATGACCGATTTGTAGCGATCACAGGACCCAACGGAAGCGGAAAATCAACCTTGGCGAAGCTGATTGCCGGCATTATTCAGCCGACCGAGGGAAGAATTTTAATGGACGGTGTGGACATTACCGACTTGTCGGTGACCGAACGCGCGAGAGCGGGAATCAGCTTCGCGTTTCAGCAGCCGGTTCGTTTTAAGGGGATTACGGTCAAGGATCTCATCTCTCTTGCCGCGGGAAAGCAAACAAGTATATCCGAGGCGTGCAACTATTTGTCCGAGGTAGGGCTTTGTGCCAAGGATTATATCAACCGAGAAGTAAACGCGTCGCTCTCGGGAGGCGAGCTGAAAAGAATTGAGATCGCCATGATCAACGCGAGGGGAACCAAGCTGTCTGTGTTCGATGAACCTGAGGCGGGAATTGACCTTTGGAGCTTTAATAATCTGATTAAGGTGTTTGAAAAAATGTATGACCGCACCAAGGGAACCATCGTTATTATCTCCCATCAGGAGCGGATCTTGAATATTGCGGATAAGATTATAGTTTTGGCTGGCGGACAGGTTGCTGAATACGGCGATCGAAAGGCGGTATTTCCTAAGCTGATGGATGTTCAAGCCGGCTGCCGCTTTACCGAGAACGCTTAAAGCCAAAAGAAGGATATTGGAGAGTATTATGGATAAGATACAGCAAAATTTGTTGAAGGAAGTTGCGGGGATTCATGAGATTCCCGAGGGCGCGTATTCCTTGCGCGTAAATGGAAGCCTGTATGGAAAAAATTCCTCAGAGCATATTGAGATCGTGGCGAAGGAGGACAAACCGGGCATTGATATCTATGTTAAGGCAGGAACAAAAAACGAAAGCCTGCATATTCCCGTGATCCTGTCTCAAACGGGTCTGAAGGAGCTGGTGTATAATGATTTTCATATCGGAGAGGATTGCGATGTGACGATCGTGGCGGGATGCGGTATTCATAACGGAGGAAACGAGACCTCGGAGCATAGCGGAGTTCATGCGTTTTATCTGTCGAAAAATGCAACCGTGAAATATATCGAGAAGCACTATGGACAAGGCGACGGAAAGGGAAAAAATGTTATGAATCCCTTTACCTATGCGGAGCTTGATGAAAACGCAAGATTGGAAATGGAAACTGTCCAGATAAAGGGCGTGGATTCCACTAAGAGAAAAACGCAAGCAAAACTGGCGAAAAATGCAACGATTGTTGTTCATGAAAAAATCATGACACACGGGGAGCAGTTTGCGGAGACGGAGTTTGAGGTTGAACTGAACGGCGAAAATTCGGGCGCTCATGTTGTTTCCCGATCGGTGGCAAGGGATACATCCTCTCAAAAATTTATTTCCCGGGTAAAGGGGAACGCGAAATGCTCGGGTCATACCGAATGTGATGCGATTATTATGGACGGTGCCACGGTAGCGGCGATCCCTGAGATTTTGGCGGTTCATCCCGACGCGTCGCTGATCCATGAGGCTGCGATCGGAAAAATCGCGGGCGAGCAGTTGGTTAAGCTCATGACCTTGGGACTGACGGAAAAGGAAGCGGAAGAGGAGATTGTCAACGGCTTTCTCCGCTGAGCCGCGCTTGAAAAAACGGGATAATGATGAGATAATGATCATGATAAACATAGGGTGCCTTTGTCTTGGGGCTTCACTTGACCTGTTATGCGCGATCATGAGTTAAGTCTGAGTCCTTATACACAAGCAGAAAGAGCAAACACGGACGTGTCTGCTCTTTTTTGGTGCTATAAGTGATATTCTTTGCTAAAGCGAATTTAGATTTACGCCAAAAACGCGGAATTTCTTGCGTATAAAAATTTTGCGATAGTTATGGCAAATAGGCGGCGTTGATTACTTGCGTACGGCTTGCTTTGTTCAACAAAAAAGGATTTCGGATCGGCTTAATTAAAAAACAAAGAAAAGTAAATAAATGTAAATAATGTAAATAAATGGATAATAAACAGTCTAAGGCTCATGTGCCAAACGAAAAAAGAAGAAAAAAGTAAAATTGTCAGGGTGTAGAAATTTATCTCTGAATTTTGTACAATTTTTACAAAAATCACTTTGCAAAAAGAAGATTACAAAAGAAGCAAAAGATTCCCAAAGGTAAATTTAAATAACCTCGATTTGACAATACAAAATAATTAAGTAAATAATGGGTCAAAATGCCCAAAATAAATCAAAAATATTGCATATCTTTTGAAAAAACAGGTAAATAGAATTTACATTTCGTTGCAAAGAATGAATTGAGTGTAAAAAATGACGGATAGGTGAGCGACAAATGTCGTTTTGCGAAAATAATCGTGTATGAAAGGTGAGGAACGGATTTTTGCAGCTTGCTTGACTTTTTTTACTTTATATGATAAGATATGTTTATGATTTTACGGCTTTTTGGGCTTATTGCGCTCAAAATGCTCTAAACGGTGCGGGCTATACGCCGTATCGTCTTTGAAGTATCCCTTTTAGGTGTTGCCTTTTGCCTGGTGCTTGCTTGGCGAAGGAACTCGCCGGCGGCATTTTTGATGCGAAGGGCTGCCTTACCTTTGCGGCAAAAAAACGAAAAAGAATACTGCGAAGAACATGGTAAACTCAATCCTGATGGAGACATCAGAACCCCGAAGAATGTGTCAATTCTTCAAAATTATTCACAGGAGGAAACTTGAATGAAAAAGACGAAATTTCAAAGAGTGACAGCCTTTGTGCTCGCCTTGGTGTTTTTGCTTTGCGGCAGTGCGATGACAATCAGCGCGGATGAAAGCTCTGTCTCGGGCACAACCACCAGTGATATTAAAGAGCTGTTAAATGCGATTTCGTACACTGACTACAGCGAAAATCGGAAGGATATTCCGAGGGCGACTGAGAATGTTGTGATTAACGCGACAGAGAATTATACGTATCTGGATCAAAACGGGCGTTTGCCGGATGAGGACACGGATCCCTCCGCGAAAGCGCATGTGGATACCTACGCGGGTACCAGCGGATTGTATATTCCCGGTGCCGGAACGGTGTCCTGGACGATCGACTGGGCGTTAACCGCCAAGTATAATGTGGAGATCGAATATTATCCCGTGGAAAACAAGGCAGCTTCCATCGAGAGAATTTTCATGATCAACGGCGAGGTTCCCTTTGCTGAAGCTCGTTACATGACGATCGCTAAGATTTGGAGCAATGTGTATCCGGACGGATGCTTTGAGGTTCTTGAAGGTGAAAGCGCTGACGCGTATTTAGCGAAAGCTAAGGAGCTTGGCATTGAGGCTGAAAGCAAGGCGGAGGACGGAAAAACCTTCATTATTTATAAAATGCCTCAGCATTGGACTCCCAATACGGCATCCTTGGTGGATGAGCTTGGACTTCGTTTCTTCTCTAAGGATATTGACGAAAACGAGATCCGCGCAAGCTTGTCTCAAACACCTGTATGGACCACATATACCTTTAAGGACTCCAACGGCTTCTTAAACGATCCCTTTGAGTTTGTTCTCAGCCCCGATGACAATGGCAAATTGACATTGTCTATGGAATCTGTAAACGAGCCTATCGTTATTTCTCAGATCCGTTTGGTGGTTCCCGAGGATACGATTACATATGAGCAGTATAGCCAGCAGTACGCCAATGAGCCTACCGGCTCCGGAAAGATCAAAATAGAGGGCGAATATTTTTCCTCGACCTCTTCTCAGACGATCTATCCTGTAGCGGACTATACCAGTGCGATCACCTCTCCCGCTTCCACCGATAAGACCTTGCTGAATACGGTTGGCGGCGATAAGTGGCAAACACCCGGACAGTGGATCAGATACACCTTCAGCGTGGACAAGAGCGGAATGTATCAGATCGTACCTCGCTTTAAGCAGAGCCTGCTTGACGGTATGTATACCTCCAGAGCATTGTATCTGTACAGCGATGCGACTTTGGCAGAAGGAGATTCCGGATACTATGACGGACTTCCTTTCGTTGAGGCGGGTAATCTGCAGTTCGACTATTCTTCCGATTGGCAATCGGCGGCGTTGAATAACGGAACAACTTCTTTTGAATTCTACTTTAAGGAAGGCGTTGTTTATACACTGCACTTTGAGGTTGCGCTTGGAAATATGGGATCCATTGTTAACCGTGTTCAGAATTCCTTGGACTCCATTAACAATGACTATTTAAATATATTGAAACTTACCGGATCTAATCCCGATGAATTCCGCGATTACGGATTCTCTCGTGTAATGCCTGACACGAAGGTTGATATGATCCGCCAAGCAAGAGAGCTTTATACCATTGCGGAGGAGCTTGCCGCGGAAGCGGAAATTAAGAGCTCTATGACCGCGACCTTGGAAAAGGTAGCCCGTCTGTTGGAAACCATGGGTAAGGACGACGATGAGGTCGCGAAGAATCTGGAACAGCTTAAGACATATATCGGTTCCTTGGGAACCTGGCTGTCCGACGCGAAAACACAGCCTCTGATGATCGACTTCATCAGCATCCAAACCGAGAACGATGAGCTTCCCGAGGCAAAAGCGGGATTCTGGAAATCTCTGTTCCATGAAATTAAGAGCTTCTTGAAGAGCTTCTTCCGTAACTATGACCGTATGGGAGCTTTGAGTGAAAACGAAAGCGAGGATACCGTTGAGGTTTGGTTGGCGTACGGACGTGACCAGTCTCAGGTTATCCGTAGCTTGATCAATAACGATTTCACACCTGTATATAATATTCCCGTTAACCTGAAGCTGGTTTCGGGCGGAACCTTGCTTCCCTCCATTCTCTCGGGAAGAGGACCTGATGTATACATCGGTCTGGGACAGGGCGACGTTATTAACTACGCGATCCGCGGAGCCTTGATCGGTATCGAGGAAATGGAAGGCTATGAGGAGATCAAAGAGAACTTCAATGACGCGGCAATGATGGTTATGCAGATTGAGGACGCTGAAGGCGTTAACCATTGTTACGGACTTCCCGAAACGCAGTCGTTCTCAATGATGTTTGTCCGTGAGGATATTCTTGCGGAGCTGGATGTGGAGATTCCCAAGACATGGGATGATGTAAAGGAAGCAATTCCCGTGCTTCAGGCAAATAACATGCAGATCGGTATGCATAACGACGTTAACATCTTCCTGTATCAGAGCGGCGGAGAGCTGTTTGCGGACGGAGGAATGAGAATTAACCTCGATTCCAATGTTGCCCTTGATGCGTTTACCACCATGTGCGATATGTTTACCATGTATTCGTTCCCCTATAAATATGACTTTGCGAACCGTTTCAGAACCGGTGAAATGCCCATTGGATTTGCCGGCTATACAGCAACCTATAACCACTTGAAGGTATTCGCAACCGAGATTGAAGGCTTGTGGGGATTCTATCCCATGCCCGGTTACGAGGATGAAGACGGTAACATCAATAACGTTGCGGTCTCCGCTTGCTCCGCGATCGTAATGATCACAGGCTGTGAAAATCAGCACGGAGCTTGGGAATTCATGAAGTGGCACGTAGGAGCGGATTGTCAGACTGATTACTCCAACGAAATGGTAGCGATCCTCGGTCCTTCCGCTAAACACAGCACGGCAAATGAAAAGGCGTTGGCTGAAATGCCTTGGACCTCCGAGGAATATGAGCAGATCTCGTATCAGTTCAATAACTTGGCATCCATTCCCAACTATCCCGGAACCTATATTATCGGACGTTATACGCAGTTTGCGTTCCTTGCTGCATACGATGATAACGCTGAACCCGCAACCGCGTTGCAGGGCTACATCACCACGATCAACAAGGAAATTACCCGTAAGCGCGCGGAGTTTGGCTTGGAAACACTTGACTATATCGGTCAGACCTTAGCGCAAAAGCGGTTGTCTCAGGCAGAAGAGGAGCTTCAGGCAATTCATGAATCTTCCTCCTACAATAGCGCATACGATGATGCTTATAATAATGTAATGAAGCTGATCGCCGGTTATGAGACCGAAGACTTTGCTTCAATCCGTGCGCTGGCGGAGGCACTTGAACAACAAAATGCCGAATTGTTTGGTAAGGCAGTAGGATATTTGAGAGACGCGGCAAACGCGCTTGAAAAGTACGAAGATTATAAATAATACGGCAATTGACAAAATATGAATGAAGGAGAGAAGAAGTATGTCCCAAAAAACGGCAGAAAAGAAAGCTGTTGCTCGTAAGGATATGAGCCGTGCGCAGTGGACATGGAAGGAAATGAAGCGTAATAAGGTTGCGTACCTGATGGTAGCGCCGTACATGCTCATCTTTACATGCTTTACGATTTTACCGGTTCTGCTTTCAATCGTAATCAGCTTTACTGATTTTAACTTGCTTCAGATGCCGAATATTGTCTGGTTCGACAACTATATCAGATTGTTCCTCGATGATGACATATTCCTCATTGCTGCTAAGAATACGTTGATTTTTGCTGCGATCGTTGGACCTGTATCTTACTTGATGTCCTTGATGGTTGCATGGTTTATCAACGAGCTTTCCCCGAAAATCAGAGCGGTTGTAACGCTGATTTTCTACGCTCCCTCTATTTCCGGTCAGGTTTATCTGGTATGGGCAACACTGTTTTCCAGTGACGCTTATGGATGGGCAAACGCGTGGCTGATGAAATTGGGAATCATCCAAAAAGAAATCGCATGGTTTGAAAACGCGGATTATGTAATGCCCCTCTGTATTATCGTTGCGCTTTGGACCTCACTCGGTACCGCGTTCCTGTCCTTTATCGCTGGCTTGCAGGGAATCGATAAGGCACAGTACGAAGCAGGCGCGGTTGACGGAATCCGAAACAGATTGCAAGAGCTTTGGTATATTACCCTTCCGAATATGAAGCCTCAGCTGATGTTCGGTGCGGTAATGTCCATTACCGGATCCTTCGGATTTGGCGGCGTTGTTACCGCTCTTTGCGGATTCCCCTCTGTTGACTATGCCGCGCACACCATTGTCCACCATTTGGAGGACTACGGAAGCCAACGTTTTGAAATTGGTTATTCCTCAACCATCGCGGTTATATTGTTCGTAGTAATGGTGGGAGCCAACGGATTGGTTAAAAAATTGATTTCAAAGGTAGGATCGTGATATGGCAAAGTTAAGAACAAGAAATCATAAAGTCGTACTCGCGCGATCCAGAGGAGGAGACGCCGGTATTACATTTATTCTGGTAATTCTCGGCATATTTATGTTTCTTCCTATGTACTACGTAGTAATTCAGTCCTTGAAGCCTCTTGATGAGCTTTGGATGTTCCCCCCAAGATTTTATGTATCCAGTCCTACAGGAAGAAACTTTAAGGATCTGTTCACCCTGATGAGCGGAAACTTGGTACCTTTCTCAAGATACATATTCAATACAGTATTCACTTCTGTTGCCGGAACCTTCGGAAACCTGTTCTTCTCATCCTTGGCAGCATATGCTATGGCGAAGATCAAATTCCCCGGCGGACAGGGAATGTTTAAACTGGTTAGAACATCGTTGATGTTCCATACGACCGTAACCGCGGTAACCTGCTTCATTTTGATGAGTGCGTTTAAGATGATCGATACCTATTGGGCAATCATCGTTCCCGCGTGGGCAACCTCGCTGGGATTGTATCTGATGAAGCAGTTTATGGAATCCAGCGTAACCGACGCGGTTCTGGAAAGCTCACGATTGGATGGAGCAAGTGAGCTGAAGACCTTCTGGATTATCGCGATGCCCATGGTAAAGCCCGCGTGGCTGACCCTGATCATCTATTCGTTCCAGGATCTTTGGAATAAGGGCGCTTCCATTTACATTCACTCCGAGCAGCTGAAATCCTTGAACTATGCGATTCAGCAGATCACAGCGGGAGGAATTAAGCGTGCCGGCGCAAGCGCCGCGGCGACCGTGGTAATGATGCTGGTACCGATTCTCGTATTCGTTATTTCTCAGTCCAATATTATTGAGACAATGGGATCCAGCGGTATGAAAGACTAATGACAGGAGGAGAGAAAATGAAAAAGATAACATCGATTATTTGTTTAATCTTTGCGTTGATAATGGTTTTGGCTCTTCCTGTAGGTGCGGCTACACCCTATCAAACCTATACATACTCCATTGAAGGAGAAGCGCTGTATTCGCCTGATGCGTATACACCCTCGAAATCTGTTGACGCCACATATATGGGATTGACCGATGCGGCTATCCTGTCTCAGTTCCATTCCGATCTTGCGGTTCTCTACGAAGCTTTGCTGAAAGCAGAGAAGGCGCTGGTTGAGCCTACAGCGGAGATGGAAAAGGCGGAAAAGGCAGAGGCTGCCGCTCAGGCTGCTTATGATGCCGCCGTAAAGTATGCTGCGGAAAATAAAAATGACCCGGATGCAGGGTATAAGGTGCAGGACGCAAAAGAAAAGCTTGATACCGTAAAGGCAGTAACAAAGACGGCAGAATCCGCTTTGAAAAAAGCCAAGACAACGTACGATACGGCAGAAAGTAAATTTGATACCCTGTATAGCTCCCTTAGCACGATCGCGCGTCCCTCTGATATTGAGGTTGATGAGAATCAAAATGTCTATATTGCCGATACAGGCAATAACCGAATTGTCATTTTGGACCGTTATTACAAAGTAAAAGAAATCATTTCCACCTTTACAAATAAGGAAGGAATTGCTGATTCGCTGGAGGGACCTCAGGGAGTATTTATAACACCCGATAAGATCGTGGCTGGCGAAAAGGTTGCCGGAAAGATCTATGTTTGCGATACAGAAAAGAGCCGTATCGTAACCTTCGATCACGACGGAAATTTCTTGGATATTATTCCTCAGCCTGAATCTGAGCTGTTTGACGAGGGCTCGGTTTATAAACCGGTAGCGGTAGCGGTGGATAATTATGACAGACTTTATGTCGTATCCTCCAGTACCATTCAGGGTATTATCGTAATGACCGATGAAGGCGAGTTTACCGGATTTGTAGGCGCGCAGAAGGTTGTTATAGGTGCATGGGACCGTATCTGGAGAAGATTCCAAACCGAGGAGCAGAGAGAGCTCTCGCAGGCATATGTATCCACAGAGTTTAATAACATAACGCTGAGCGGAGACTTTATTTACGTTACAACATCAACCATTGATGAAAAGGACGTATTAAACTCGCTGAAGACCACATCGGGAGACTTCGCTCCTGTAAAAATGCTGAATGCGGCAGGCGACGAGATCATGCGCCGTAACGGATTCTTCGCTCCTTCGGGAGAAATTGACCATCAGAAATCCAAGGTATCCGATAAGATCTTTGGTGCGTCCATTATCGTGGATGTAGCGGTAGGACCGGAGAAAACATGGTCGATTATCGATAATAAGCGAAGCAAGGTGTTTACCTATGACTTCGACGGAAATCTGTTGTTTGCGTTTGGAGATATGGGACGTCAGCTTGGAAACATTACGCAGGATGCCCTTGCGGGAATTGTTTATCAGGGAGACTCCATGCTTCTGTTGAATAAATCGCAGTCAACCTTTACAGTATACCGCAGAACCGAATACGGTGATGTTTTGATCCAAGCATTGGAAAATCAAAACAAGCGTCAAAATGACCAGGCGATTAATGACTGGACAGAGATTCTGAAGAGAAACTCAAACTTCGACGCGGCATATATCGGAATCGGTAACGCGTTGTACAGAAGCGGTAAGTACGAGGAATCCCTCGAGTACTATCAAGCCGCATATGATACCACTAACTATTCCAATTCCTATAAGGAGTTGAGAAAAGAATGGCTTTCCAAGTATATTCTTTTGATTCCTGTATTTGTAGTAGCGGTATGCTTCATTTGGATCAAATTCATGGGATACGCAAAGAAGGTCAACAAGCGTGTTTCGACAACAGTCGGAAAACGGACATACGGTCAAGAATTGCTCTACACCTTCCATCTCATATTCCACCCGTTTGACGGCTTCTGGGATTTGAAGCATGAGAAGAGAGGCTCGGTAAGAGCGGGCGCGACAATACTTGCGGCAGCAGTTCTGGTGTTCTACTATCAGGCAATCGGACAGGGATATGTTCAAAATCCGCAGGGAATGTACTCATCGTTGTTCACGGTATTGCTCAGTGTCTGCGTACCCGCATTCCTGTGGATGGCAGGTAACTGGTGCTTGACAACATTGTTTGACGGAGAAGGAAGCTTTAAGGATATCTTTATAGCAACCACGTATTCCTTGGCACCGATCGTTTTGATCTGGATTCCCGTTACCATCGCATCCAACTTTGTATTGGTAGATGAGTTGAATATCCTTTCCGTTATAACCGCGATCGGCTTTGTATGGGTAGGATTGTTGCTCTTCTTCGGTACGATGGTAACACACGATTATACAATGGGTAAAAACTTTGCGCTCACATTGTTTACCATTGTAGGCATGATTTGCATCATGTTTATCGCGATTTTGTTCTCGACCTTGCTTGGAAAACTGGTAAGCTTCGTTACAAATATCATAACAGAGCTTCAGTTTAGAATGTAACAGATAGGAGGTAGATGTTTACATGAAATTCAAAAGAATAATATCAACTTTCTTAGCTGTTCTCATGCTGATGAGCGCATGTGCGGTTGTAGCCGGCGCGGAGGAAGGGGAGACACCTCGGGAATATACCTATAATACAAACAATACAACCGCGACAATGGATTATAAAAAAGGAACGTATACCGCAAAGGACGGAACGATTTATACCATTGAAACAGCGGAAGATAAGATCGCTATCATGGACTATCGCTATGGTAACGAGGATTATGAGCTTTATGTTGATGCTTACAGCGGAGAAGTTGCTTTGTTTAGCAAGAAAACCGGCGAGTATTTGTTTACAAACCCCTATTCTGCCGGTACATCTATTGCGAATAACGGAACCAACGGAGTAAAGGAAGAGATTCTTTCCCAGCTTGTCGTCAATTACACAGATATCGCGTCTGATGTAGACGGAACCTATTACAGCTACTCATGGGCAGCAACCAGAAGCCAAATCATAGTAAAGAATATCAAAGGCGGTATTCGTGTGGAATACTCCATCGGACGTGAAGAGAGTAGGAGCCTTGTTCCGAGACAGATCGCCGTAACCTCCTTTGAGGAAAAGATCCTGAAGGTGGCGAAGGCGAATATGACCAACGACGATGATGGATTTACCGATGAAGATAAATTCTACTATGACGCGTTAGCGAGTGGCGCGTACTTCTTGCTGAAGGATCCCGCTAAGGCGGCGACAACAGCAATCGCGTCAGAAATCAAAAGAACGTATCCGATTACAAAAACAATGCCGATCTACGTATTGGATGAAAATCTTACCGAAGCACAGATCAAATATGTAGAGCAGCTGCTGAAAACCTACTGTCCTGACTATAGCTTTGAGGAAATGGAAGAGGACCACGAGTATGTAGGATACGAGGTTCCCGCGGAAAACTTCCCGCTGTTCAAGATGGCATTGGAGTATACGCTGGACGAACAGGGATTGGTCGTAAGACTTCCCGCAAACGGTATTCGCTTTGACGAAACACTGTACCGTTTGAATTATATCGATATTCTTCCCTTCATGGGCGCGGGAACAAACCCCAACCCCGGATACACATTCTTCCCCGATGGTTCGGGAACACTGTTCGATTTTGAGGAAATCGCGGTGCTTGGAACCCGTCAGCTTGTTACCGCAAGTATGTACGGAGAGGATTACGCGTATCATGAGGTTTCCGGTCAATACGAAGAAATTCTTCGTTATCCCGTGTTTGGATTGAAGGAAACAGAAACCTTTGAGGTACCGGTATTGGATCCCGACGGAAAAGAAACCGGAGAGGTGAGAACCGTCGAAAAGGACCGCGGATATGTGGCGATCATCGAAGAGGGAGATTCTTTGATGGATCTGACGAGCTACCATCCGGGTCAGACCAGTGAATACAATACGGTAAAGGTATCAGTATTCCCGAGACCGATGGATACCTATAACGTACAGGATTCGATTTCGGTAGGAAGTAACTCCGAATGGACGGTCGTATCCTCAAGAAAATATACCGGAAACTATAAGATCCGATATATTATGCTGACAGATCCCGATGTGGCAAGCGGAGAAGGATATTACGAGCCTTCTTATATGGGAATGGCAAAAGCTTATCGAGAATATCTGGAAAAGAAGGATGTTTTAACACGTCTGACAGCAGACAGCGTTGAAGAGAATATCCCGCTGTATATTGAAACATTCGGCGCTATGCTTACAACGGAAAAGTATTTGTCCATACCCTTCGAGGTAATGACTCCTTTGACCAGCTTCAAGAACATCACAACAATGTATGATGAGTTGAAGAGCGAAGGCGTGCAAAACATTAACTTCATTATGTCAGGATATACAAAGGGCGGAATGACGGGTGAATATGTTCCGTATAACTTGAAATGGGAAAAAGCTGTTTCAAAGGAAATGAGCTTCGAGGAGCTTGTTGCATACGCAAAGCAAGAGGGCTTTGGACTCTTCCCGGATTTCGACTTTGTATTCGCTTCCCAGAACGGAATGTTTGACGGTCTGTCCTTAAAGAAGCACGCGGTCAAGACCATCGATAACCGTTATACCAGTAAGCGAGAGTACAGCGCTACAAAGCATACATATATCAGTTACTTTGATTTGGCACTTTCTCCCGCATATTACAGCCATTTCTATGAGAAATTTATTCCTAAATATCAGGAATACAGCCCGGTTGGAATTTCGGTATCCACTCTTGGTTCTTATTTGAATTCCGACTTTGACGAGGATGAGCCTTATAACCGTGATGATAACAAGGAATTCACCATGAAGGCGTTCGAATACCTTGCAAACAATTTGGGCGAGGCTGAGGTAATGACATCCGGCGGTAACGCATATTGCTGGAAATATGTAGACCATATTACCGATGTGGCATTGGATTCGAGCCGCTATTCAATATCCTCGGCAGCGGTTCCGTTCCTTGGAATCGTTCTGCATGGATATGTGGAATTGGCGGGAACTCCAATCAATATGGAAGGTAATCTTGATTACGCATTCTTGAAGAGCTTGGAAAACGGAGCATCCATGAAGTTTGTGCTTTCGTACCAGAATACAGATAACCTGAAGGAGAATATACTTCTCAGTAACTATTATTCGGTTCGTTATGACATTTGGTACGATGACGTTGTCAGCATGTACAATGAATTGAATGAACTGCTGAAGGATGTTCAAACCAGCGTGATCACAAAGCATGAATTCGTGGAAGGCGCTGTGCGTATTCCCGATGCGGATGAGCTGGAAGCAGACGCAAGAAAGCTGCTGGAAGAGGCAATCGCAACCGAAGAAGCATTGAAGAATGCGGCAATTGAGGCAGAAAGAGACAAGATTCTTTCTTACCGCTTGGCAATTCTTTACGGCACTCTGGATATCAAGAACGCGAATAATTCCACAGTGAAGGATTCGCTCGCATATCAAAGAGCGGAGATCGAGAATATGATCAATACCGATCTGATCGCGAATATTCTTGATGCCATCGGAGGAGATAATGATTATACCGTAGCGGATGCTCTTCCTGTTTTGAAAAAGATCTATGCGGCAGTCTCGGAATCTAAGGATAATGTGGACGCGTTGATCGAAACCTATAATACCGCAAAAGAAGGCTACGAATATTTGAAGCAAGAGGGAATCTTTGCGGAAGAGCACGCAACCTTTGACGCAATGATAGATGCGGCATTGGATGAGGCAAAAGTTGTTGTGGAAGGATATCACGCAATTTTCGAGGGCTTGGCACAGCGTGCATATGATGAGATAATGACCTTCGATCCTAAAGCGGGTGCGGAGACATATGTTTATACACCGGCTGAAAAAGAAGAAGATAACAAGATGGTCGTTTCGAGCGGAACCAACTACAATGCGGATAAGAACATGGTGGTATACGAAGTATTTGACAATGGAACCGCGTTCCTTTTGAACTTCAATGATTACCGTGTAATTATCGAGCTGAGCGAAGAGCAGTACGGCGCGCATGCAGGACGATACGCGGTTGACGCATACGGTTATATCGTGTTAAGTCGAGTAGCTTAATGAAAGGAGAGGTGGATAATGACAAACGACACAAAAATTAAAATGCCCAAGAAAAGAAAAAATGCCTCTCTTGATAAGCGAAAGGCACGCGGCGGATGGATTTTCGTACTTCCGTTCGTTATTGGATTTATCTTGGTATATCTTCCGATCATTTATGATTCCATCGCGTTTAGTTTTTCAGAAATGAAGATTATAGGCGGCGGACAAAAGCCGATCTTTGAATTTATCGGCTGGGCAAACTATAAGCAAGCACTTTTTGAAGATCCGAACTTTGTCCAAAGGCTTTTGGCGGGATTGCAGGATATGATCTTTGATATCCCCATGATCTTGATCTTCTCATTGTTTATGGCAGTGCTATTGAACCAAAAAATGGTTGGACGCGCAGCGTTCCGTGCGATCTTCTTCATCCCCGTTATTTTGGCAACGGGAGTTATGGAATCGATCGAGGCACAAAACGTTCTCTCTACCTACATGGAGGATTCCTCCGGTATTGATGACGGATCGGGCGAAAGTGCCGCATCCGAGATCGTATCGTCTATGGACATTGAACAAATGTTTTCCGGAATGGCAGTCGGTCAGGGACTTGTAACATACGTAACCACGGCAATTAACAACATTTATGATATTGTTAACCGTTCGGGCGTACAGATGTTGATCTTCTTGGCGGGTCTGCAGTCAATTTCCCCTGCGATTTATGAGTCGGTTCAAATTGACGGAGCAACCTCGTGGGAAACCTTCTGGAAGATAACCTTCCCGATGATCAGCCCCATGATTTTGGTAAACGCCGTATATACGATTATCGACTCGTTTACAACAGATTCCAACGTTGTAATGTCCTATATCTCAAGTGTATACAGTGAAGCGAACGGTAACGTTGTCAGCTCTGCGATGTCATGGATGTACTTCTTGATTGTATTGGTGATTATCGCCGCAGTTGCCGGCTTGTGCTCGGCATATGTGTTCTATCAGAAGCGTGATTGAGGAGGTTGAAATGAACGTACAGAATATTGATAACAAACCGAGAGTTCAAAAAGAGACAAAGAATAAAATCAAAGTCGAATTTGAGCGTACGCCTCTGAAAGAGAGACTGAAAACAAAATTTCTTTCTCTGTTTTTCCTGAAAAAAGTAGTTTGGTACATTTTCCGATTGATCCTGTTGATTGGAATTGCCTATATCGTTCTTTTCCCGTTCTTCACCAAAATCGCGGGCTCCTTTATGGCTCCCGAGGATTTCGTTGACGTAACAGTACGATTGATTCCGAAGAACTTCTCTTTGGATATGTATAAGGCAATTTGGACCGAACAAAATTATGTAGAAGCCTTTACCAACACATTGGTGCTTTCGGGAAGCACAGCGCTGATTCAAACATTCGTATGCTGCTTGGTAGGATACGGATTGGCGAAATTCAAGTTTAAGGGCAACGGATTGGTGTTCTTGGCAGTAATTTTCTCACTGACAATTCCTCACCAAACGATACAGCTTTCCTTGGTTATGAAGTTTATGAACTTCGATATTTTGGGAATCTTCCAGCTTCTGAACGGAGGCGGAATCAATATTCTCGGATTTGAATATACCAATGAAGCATTGGCAGCCTTTGATGTTATTCCCGCAAGCTGGGAATATTTCGCGGATGGCTATGGAGCAACCTTGACCAATACATATTGGCCATTGATCATTCTCTCTATCTTCGGACTTGGCTTTAAGAACGGACTGTATATCTTTATGCTTCGTCAGTTCTTCAGAGGAGTTCCGGATGAATTGGAGGAATCCGCGTATATCGATGGATCGGGTATCATGCGTACCTTCTTTACCATCATCCTGCCGTTGTCTGTGCCCATGTTGATCACCGTATTCCTCTTCGCCTTCTCATGGCAGTGGATGGATGACTTCTACACAGAGATCTTCTTCACAGCAACCAGTGAAACGATCCTGATGCCCGACATTATCGGCGTTCCCACATCGCTGACTACGGATTATCCCGGACAGAACCTGTATTACGCCGCAATTCGTAATACATGCGGTCTCATGATTATCGCTCCGCTGATCGTAATGTACCTCTTCTGCCAGAAGTATCTGGTACAGGGTATTGAGCGTTCCGGACTGACCGCTGACTAATACGGAATAATACCGATAAAAGGCTATCAAAAAGAAATGAGCGACTCGCACTATGTGCGGAAGCCGCGAAGAAAACCAAAAAGCTCCGGAGCCTCGGCTCCGGAGCTTTGCGTTTAGAAATAGAGACCGCGCGTTCGTACCCATTACAAACGCGCGGTCCTTGTCTTTTTTGCGATTTTATTTCAGCATGGTCTTCAAAATATCAGCGGCGGAATTTAACGCTTCGTCAGCTTTTGAAGTGTCTTTTCCTCCTGCCATGGCGTTGTCAGGACGTCCGCCTCCCTTACCGCCTGTTACAGAGGCAACAGCACCCACCAGCTTGCCGGCGTGAGCGCCTGCCGCAACAGCATCCTTGCCCGCGACAGACAGGAAATTCAGCTTGTCCGCATTGGAAAGAGCAAGAACAGCAACCGCATGGGGATCCTTTGCCTTGATCTCATCGGCAAGGCTTCTCGCGGCATCGGGCTGCATACCCTCAAGTTTTGCGCAGATCAAACGAACCGAACCGATCATAACGGCAGAGGAGAGAATCGTGTCAAGCTGAGAGCAAGCCAATTTTGAATTTAAAGCCTCTAAATCCTTTTTCATAGAATGAAGCTCGCCTTGAAGCTGAGCGGCACGCTTGGGAAGGTCAAGAGGATTTTGCGCGCGAAGCTCGGCGGCGGTTTCGTTAATCAGCTTTTGCTGATCTTGAATGATCTCAAGAACCGCGTTTCCGGTGGCAGCCTCAATTCTGCGAACGCCGGCGGCAACCGATGCCTCGGAGGTGATCTTGAATAAACCGATTGCGGAGGTGTTGCTTAGGTGCGTACCGCCGCAGAATTCGGTGGAAAAATCACCCATGCGAACCACACGGACGATCTTTCCGTATTTTTCGCCAAAGAGAGCCATGGCTCCCAGCTTTTTTGCCTCGTAAATAGGCATTTCGGTCATGGTAATGATCTCACCCGCTAAGATATGAGCGTTGACCAGACTCTCAACACGCGTAAGCTCTTCTGCGGTCAGCGGAGCGAAATGCGTAAAGTCAAAGCGAACATGATCGTTTGTAACATAGGAGCCTGCCTGCTCAACATGGTTTCCGAGAACGGTGCGGAGAGCCGCTTGCAGTAAGTGACAAGCGGAATGGCAACGCATGGTCGCGCGGCGGGTGGCGGAATCCACCGTGGCGGTAAGGGTATCGCCAACCTTTAAGGTGCCGGCGGAAAGGGAACAAATATGCAGGAAAACGCCATCGGATTTTTTGGTGTCGGTGACCTGAAGAGCCACATTCGCTCCCGTAAGGGTACCGATGTCACCAACCTGACCGCCTCCCTCACCGTAGAAGGGGGTGGTGTCAAGAACTACCGTGCAATCTCCCTCACTGATCTGATCAACGTATACAGCACCGTCGTCACCCTCGGCGATGATGGCAAGAACCTTAGCGTCGGAAGAAAAGGTCTCATAACCGCAGAAGGAGGTCTTGGGAAGAGAAGCTAGCATTTTTTGGGAGCCTTCATCCCAACCGCCAATATTTCCTCTCGCGGCTCTGGCGCGGTCCTTTTGCTCTTGCATCAATTTAAGGAAGGTAACCTCGTCAATGGTTAAATGCTTTTCCTCAACGATCTCACGGGTAAGATCGATGGGAAAACCGAAGGTGTCGTACAGACGGAAAACATCCTCACCTGAAATAACGGTCTTGCCTGCCTTTTGCGCGTCAGCGATCATGGTGCTCAGAATGGAAAGTCCGGCATCAATGGTAGCGTCAAAGCGCTCCTCTTCGTTGCGGATGACCTTCAGAATATAAGCCTTTTTCTCACCCAGCTCAGGGTAAGCGCCAATGTTTTCACCAATCACTACCTCGCAAAGCTCACACA
>JAZSPS010000053.1:0-32676 GCA_045537595.1 Eubacteriales bacterium | reverse complement strand
CCCCCAAAGGGCTTTCCATGAGACAGGTGACACGTGTGCCCTCCACCATGCCGAGGTCCTCCAGCCGCCTCTGCATGCTCTCCTTTCCTCCTACCGCATGGACGGTAAGGCTTTCCCCGATTTTCAGGCTGTCCAATGTATGGTATATATTAAATTCATGGTTATCAGTCATAAGTTTTCTTTCCCTTTCATATGGATTCATATAGATTTAGCATGAGGAAACTTTGTTTCTCAATGCCAATATATGATCTATGTCGAAAGTTGGTGAAAAAAATGATTGAAGCATCTGAATTTCATACACAAAAGGGATACGAGCTTGCCGATCGGCAAAGCACAGGCTTGAGCAGCACCATGGAGGACTATTTGGAAATGATCTACCGATTATCCGCCGAGGTGATCCGAATCAACAATTTAGCGGCGCACCTGAATGTTACCCCTTCCGCCGTTTCCCGTATGGCGGAAAATCTACGCCGCGCGGGCTACATCCATTTTCAGCGGTACGGCTTTATTACCTTAACGGAGGAAGGAAAGAAAATGGGACATTTTCTTCTTTGGAGACATGATGTGATCAACCGTTTCTTATGTTTGATCAATCAATCCGACGGAGAGTTGGAGGAAACCGAGCGCATCGAGCATTTTCTCAGCCCTCAGACCGTTGCCAACATGGAGATTTTTTTATCAAACCTCTCTCAATGATCCATTACTGATTCCAAAATAATTCAATATTATTTTAGCACAAAACAGGCTTTATGTCAACCGATGTATTTCCGTATTTGTGTTAAAGAAAGCTCTTTGAGAAAGTCAAGGGGTGCCTCGCAAGCTTGCGAGGCACCCTAAGCGTGTCGATCAAATATATTGACGCGCTTTTTTTATTTTTGCGCCGTGTCCTTCTAAGCGTAGCAAACAATCCTGTGAATCGTTTGAGCAGTTGATCTTGCCCATAGGCAGGTGCCGAGGAACGATTCAGAAGCTTGGTGGCGTACCAACGATTCCTATTTGCCAAGATTCTTATGATTGATGAAATAGAGTAATAAAGCAAATTGAAACAGCCAAAAAAATTTTCAGCCATGTTTTTCACCCATACCGCAAATTGCAGCAGCGGATGAAAAACATGGCTTTCGGGTCAGCGCTTATGCTTACTTAAAATTAACCTTTAGCTTTTAACAATATAATAAGTAGGTGCCGCGCTATCAAGATTCCAGAAAATCATGGATTTATATTCCGCTGAAGAATCTAAAGCGGTAAGCTTTGTGGTGGTCGTAACTAAAAGAGTTCCTTCCGCGTTATAATACTGATAATCGCCGGACTGCGTGTTATGGATTACATAACAATCCGCTTCCTCAACAAATTCAAAGGTCAGATTATTCTCTGCCGCGGAATCATACGTATATACGGTCTTCTGTTCTCCGCCGCACAGTGCGATAATGGTGTACTTCGTATCCTCTTCCGCGCGTACAAACACAGTATTATCCAGTGTCTTTATAACGGTTGCCTTATTCTCCTTAAGATCGTAAACCTCATTCAGCTCAAGATCATAAATGGCTCTGTTGCCAATAAAGTATCCGCCCACAATTGACAGAGAATTATTCATCTGCTGCAGGATCTTACCGTTTCCGTTGATCAAAGCCTCTCCGTAAAGAGTTGAAACCCGATACAGGTCATCGCCGATCTTTTCAGGGATCGATGCGATTTGGTTATCAACCATCTTCAAGGACTTGCCAATCTTACCCTTATTGCTCATTAACATGTAATCAGCATTTGCCATTGAAATGTCAATCTTTTCATCTACGATAGGATAAACCATAGCGATATTATCAAATTTGTCGTTAAAGATGTTATTATCATCGTTCTCATCATACAGCTTATTGGAAACAAGGATATGACGAACAATATATTCCATATTGACATCCTTAACCGAGCCGTCCTTTGCGGACAGAACCAAGGTTACCAAATCCATTTTCTCGGTAATTCCATCGTTATTATCATCCATGTAATAATCATAATCCGAGGAATCATGATCCATTTCGTAGGAATACTGGATCAGCACATCCCCATTATTCAATACGTAGAACTCAGTTTCCTCCGCATAAGAAGGCGCGGTCCATACGGTAGTTCCGTTAAAGGAACGGTCATATACGCGGATAGAATCAACTGACATACTATAAAAATAATCATCATTCCATGTGTCACATGCTCCAAGTGCCAAATACTCGGGAACATCCAGCTCCTTTGTAAGAGCACCGTCATTGGATACGCTGTACGCCACGTGGTCATAGATCACGAGATCACCGAAAAGCTCGGGAGCATCGGGAGCTACATCCTCCTCGATCGTTGCCACAGCCGCGCCTGTTCCGTCATAGAGCACATGTGTCGTCTTCAAAACCTCCGCAGTGGTAAGGTCGGACTGAACCTTCGTAACAACAAAAGCGGACGTACCGTCTACCAAATTGAAGGTACATACAGTTCCTGTTTCCGCGATCTTTGTGATAATCGTTCCTGTGCGGAAGCTGAATACCTTATAAGACAAAGCGGTGGGGTCGATGGAAGCAAATACAACAAACTCCTCATTCGACGCAACCTTTAGGTATCCGTCCAATTCAGAAATTTGGGTAGCGCTTGCATATACGCTTGCCGAAGGATCGTAATCTTCATTCAAATACTTTCCAACCGAAGATACACTTCCGCCGCCCATACAGGATGTCAAAAGCATTGCAACGGTAATCACTGTTGCAAGCAATCCAATAATTCCGGTTTTTTTCATTTTTGATAATCTCCTTCATATGTATTTTTAGAAGCTTTATTGCTTCCTTTTCCATTATATCACATCTTTTCCATCTTGTCAATCATTTTTAAAAAGTACCGCAGAGAATCGCCTGATAACCTTAAACGAAAGGTCAACAGAAAAAGAGCAGACACGGCTTGTGTTTGCTCTTTCTGCTTGTATAAGGGGTTGGGCTTAGCCCATTTACATTTGACCGATCAAATGCGATGCTCGCACTTTATAATGAATATGGCTCAGCTTTCAAGCTGTCTTCCCAAAAAACCGGCGGCGGTAAGGATCAGTTTAGATTCCATTTCCCCACTGACACTTTCCTTCATTCGTTCGGTGGTATGATCGGTCAGGGATGCTACACATCCCACCACGTCCCCCTCGCTGATAATGGGCATGGCACAGCTGACATAATGATTTGTCGTATCGCTGATTACGGGGAGCTTTTCACTTCCCTCTTTCCAGATATACATGCCGCGGTTTTCAATGATGGATTCCAGCTCGTCGGAGAGCGATTTATCGCTATATTCCTTTTTCGACACGCCCGCGCAAGCGATTACCGCGTCGCGGTCACTGATAATTACCGCCATATTACAGGTTTTATACAATGTTTCGGCATACTGTGCCGCAAAAGAGGAAAGCTCCCCTATGGGCGAATATTTTTTAAAAATCACTTCGCCTTCTCGGTCGGTATATATTTCAAGCGGGTCTCCCTCGCGGATTCTCATGGTTCTGCGGATCTCCTTGGGAATCACAACTCTTCCCAGATCATCGATTCTTCTGACAATTCCTGTTGCTTTCATATAAATTCTCCTTGGTAAAACATTTTCTGCTTTAAGGTTATTATTTGTTTTCGTAGTGAAAAATATCCAAAAATTATTTGGCAAATTTTCCATATTTGCTTGACAAACCCTTTGCTTTTGTCTACAATGAAAATAAATGAACATGTCTCTTTTGATTCCCCTGATTTTTAATATTTTACGTAAGGAACTTATTTCTATGAATTATAAACGCGTTATACCTGCAAGATTTATTGAACGTCCCAACCGTTTTATTGCTATCGTGGAGATAGACGGTGTTCCGCAGGCGGTTCACGTAAAAAATACGGGGCGGTGCCGTGAATTGCTCTTGCCGAATTCTCTTGTTCTTCTTAGCGTATCCGACAATCCCGCCCGCAAAACAGCTTACGATCTGGTCGCGGTTTACAAGAAACGCAAGGACCTCCCTCCTCTTCTCATCAATATTGATTCTCAAATTCCTAACGACGCGATTCACGAATGGCTTCCCCGCTCGGGTCTGTTCTCCTCCCATGCCATGATCCGCCGAGAGGTTACGTACAAAAATTCCCGCTTTGATTTTTTCATTTCCGATGGAGATCGGCGAATTTTTATGGAGGTCAAGGGCGTAACGCTTGAGGAGAACGGTATCGCCATGTTTCCCGATGCCCCCACAGAACGCGGTATCAAGCATATTCGTGAATTGATCGCCTGTCGTAAAGACGGCTATGCGGCGTACCTTCTCTTTGTGATCCAGATGAAGGGGATCATCAAGTTTTCCCCCAATGATCTTACGCACAAGGAATTCGGCGATGCTTTACGTCTTGCCGCGCTTTCCGATGTTAACATTCTTGCCATGGATTGTGAGATAAGCGAAGACAGCATTACCGTTGACCAATCGGTACCCATTGACCTATATGATTGCTAAAACAGATAAGGGATAGCTCCGTACGAGCTATCCCTGCTGCTTTATATGTTTTTCTATTATGCCTCGTATGTAAACTTTTCCCACGGAATATTTACAGGCTTCTTTTCACTGAGGATCTCATCTACGTGCATAAGCAGAGGAAAGTCCTCGGTATTAAGAATACCGCTTTCCGCGCATTTCTTAACCGCACGGGCAACACGTACCGCGACCACCAAGGATTCCAATGTCACACCGTTCAATTCCGCCTTCGCTTCGTCAATATTCAAGCCTCTGCCCAGCAAAATACCCACCAGTCGGGTTCTTCCGCCGTAAACCGTTACATAAAGATCTCCCGCGCCCACCGTCAGGTTATCCAAGGTTGCGGCGCCCTGATATGCCAGCAAGCGATACATTTCCTTTACGCTTTGACCGAAAATCGCTGCCTGCGAATTAAAGTGCAGCTCGCTATCCAAGCCAAATGCCTTTTGGTTTAAGCCAATGGTCAACGCAATACCCAACGCGTATCCGTTCTTCAACGCCACAGCGCTTTCGATTCCCACTACATCGGTAGAAAGGCTGATATGGTAATAATCCGTTGCCATGATTTCTTTAAGCTTACGGAGCGTGTTCAGATCTTTTCCGCAAAACGCCACTTCGGTCTGATCGTGAGCCACCAGCTCGTAGCTTGTGCAGGGTCCTCCGATGGCATTGAGAGAAAGCTTCTTTCCAAGAGCGTCCAGCTTCTTTTGCCATACCTCAGGATAGGTCAGCAGCTTACCCTCCGGTGTATCCCACAGTCCTTTTGTTACGCTGAGCACGGGGATCTCATCGGGGATTTGAGGAAGCACAAAATCACCAAACCAATCCACGCCAAAGCTGCTCACGCCGCCAATGACCATATCCGCGCCCCGAATTGCCTCATTCATTTCCTCAATTTGATAATACTGAACGCCTGCGGGAAAATCCTTTGTAAACTTAGGATGACGTCCTGTTTTTCTGCTTACTTCGATAATCTCACGGTCAAGAGGAGTACCTACCAATCGAACCTCATTTCCGTTTTCTCTTGCGGGAAACGCAAGGGCGGTGCCCATCATTCCCGCGCCGATGATTGTTACGACTGACATACTTTAATACCTTCCTTATATTTATTATTTTATTGCTTTGCGAATTTTGTGAAAAACATTGAAAAAGTTGAAAAAATATGATAAAATCATTTTATGAGAATTTCCCGTTTTTCTTTTGCTTCATTCAGTATTATATCGCATATTCCCTGTAAAGTCAAGGGATGAGCGATTTTTTGAAGCATTTTCAAAATTTTCTGTATACCTTTTCAAACTTTTTCAAACTTTTTCATTTTTTTGATTTTAATTTTATCTGAAAAGGAGCTGTACCCATGATTCAATTAGAGCGTCAGGAAAAGATTTTGCGGATTCTTGAGCAACAAAAAACCTCCACGGTCCGAAAATTGGCGCATCAATTATTTATCAGCGAGGCATCGATTCGCCGTGACATTGAGGCTTTAGAAAAAAAGGGCTTATTAAAGCGTGTTTACGGAGGGGTTATATTATCCCATTATGAGAATGAAGTAATTCCGATAGGTGTCCGAGACAGCGACCATTCCGCCGCCAAGGAGGCCATTGCCCGCCGTGCCGCGGAACTGATTCAAGACGGTGACACAATTATGATGGATGCTTCTTCCACGGTAAGGAGGATCATTCAATATATTGGAAACCGAAAAAATATAAAGATCATTACCAACAACCTGAGTATTTTTTCGGACAATCTCTCTCCTTCCATTCAGCTTTATTGTACCGGAGGAACCTATTCTCCTTTAAACCATGCCTTTGTTGGAGCCGCGGCTGAGCAATATATTCGTTCGGTGAGTGCCGATTATCTCTTTTTTTCCAGTCAGGAATTTCGGAGGACGGTGAGATCAGTGACGCATCCGAAGAGGAGACCGCATTAAGAAGAGCGATGCTATGGAGAGCGAAAAAGCAGTATTTTCTTTGTGATTCCTCAAAGATCGGTACCAAGCGCATGTTTACCCTTTGCGGAAAAGAGGACATTACGGGAATTCTATGCGATACCCGCCTACCGTGGGAAGAAGATTAATTTGATAGTATAAAAGTATAGTCATAACCAACCCACCCAACCGGTGGTTTGCACAGCCCCTATAAGGGGCAAATACAGGCTTAACACCTAAAAGGGGCACCGAAATTTATTATCGTATCACACGCACTGCAACCCGTAAGCGGGTAACTTCCATAGGCTCCCTTGTGTAAAGGGAGCTCCGCCGTAGGCGGTGAGGGATTGTTTTTCTTTTGTAACAACCCTTCCGTCACGCTTTGCGTGCCACCTCCCCTTACTGAACAAGTCCGTTTTTAACGGACTTGTTCAGTAAGGGGATTTATTTTGATTACCAAGCAAAAAGTGCCTGCTCGGCTTTACAACACCGAAGCAAGCACTTTCTATGCGGCTAAAATCAAAAAATTGGTTAGATTTACTTTTCTTATAACCGGATTCCTTCCTGCCGATCAATTTCCGCCTGAATTTTTTCCTTCACCAACGCGCACAGCTCGCGGGGCTTCATACCTTCATACTCCTCATAGGGTATAGGCGGCAAAAAGATCACCTTGGTCTTTATTTTTTTCAGGGAATTCAATCCAAAGGGCTTGTAAGAATCGATCAGCGTTACAGGGATTACGGGACACTTTGCCTTGACGGCACTGGTAAAGCAGCCATATTTGAATTCTTGCAAAGAATTATCCCGCTTTTTCCCGTAACCGCCCTCAGGGAAGATCAAGTAATTTCTACCCTCCGATACTTCCTTAGCGATCTCATTTAACACCCGAATCTGTTGACGTGGGCTGTTTTTTTCGATTCGCTGTCCGCCCAGCATGTCAATAAATTGCTTAGCGATAAACATTTTTGAGCGTTTTTTATCCATTAAAACCGAACAAGGCTTTTCGTGTCCGGCGAAGATCCCCAAGGCATCGTATTTTCCCTGGTGATTCGCGAACAGCATATATCCGCTTTTTTCGGGTAAATTTTCAAGTCCCTCATACTCGGTGGTCACCCGTGCCGTACGTCTCACACGGTCGATTACATCCTGCGCCAGCGCATAACAATCCTCGACCGAATATTTTTCGGGGTGCTTAGCATAGTACGCCATTTTCGGTACAAAATACATAATTGAGAAAATTCTGAGTATGATTACATAGAAAAAACGAAGCATGTCCTTCCCTTTCTTAAATTTTTGTAAATATACTTCTGCAATTATATTGGGTTTGTTTTTTATATTATAGCACATTATTCTTCCCTAAAATAAGAAGATTTTTCACCAAAATGAAAACTTTTTCTAAACTTTTCGTGCAAAACAGGGGCGGCTTGATCATTTTCAAGCCGCCCCTGTTCTATATTAAATAGATTTGATCTTTTATTTTTCAAAGCCGTGAATAAATCCGGTCACATCGGCGGAACAAACATCTCCGCCAATCACCTTATTTCGATATACCAGTATATTGGCATAAACCGTTCCTTCCGCCCCCTCATAATTGGTCACCTCATATGTATAACGCATTACCTTCTTCTTTTTGTAATCGGAGAGATCAAGCCCTTGCCGCTTTTGGATTTCATTATATCCGGTAAAAATTTTATCAAATTCCGACGGGATGGTGACCTCCACGCTTTCTTTGGGTTCCGACTTCACTTCCCAGCCAAATTGCTTTAAGAATTCAATTCTATCCTCGTTGGTTTTAATCCCGTCATAATCGATATCCATATTTTTGGAAACATACTCAGAATCCTGTCCATAAGCGGGAACAAAAGCGATCAGAGTGATCAAAGTTGCCAAGGCGACGCAAATAACGGCAAAAAATTTCAGTGTGCTGGCTCGCAAGGAATAAATAAACATAAGGAATCCTCCCGATTCGTAATATAATTCTAATCCATTATATTAGCTCGAGAGGATAATTATGCTTGGATCCCTTTTGGATTTATAATCCTTTTTCTCATTCTTATTTATAAATTATAAATGCTTCCGTTAACGTAAGCTTGATCTTTCTGTATAGGTGAAATAAAACCTTTTTTCACGAGCGGAAACACTGTGCGCCAAGCCCATTAAAATATACAGTGCCAAAACGGAGGAGCCGCCGCAGCTCATAAACGGAAGCGTGATTCCCACCACAGGAATCAAGGCAAGACACATCCAAAGATTTTCCAACGTTTGAAGAATGATTACAGCCGCGATTCCGCTGCAGATCAGCCGTCCCATCATATCCCGACATCGGTACGCGATCAGGAGCAGCCGAAAAACAAGAACCACCAAAGCCGCCACAACAAGAAATCCGCCCACAAATCCAAATTTCTCGCAAACCGTAGCAAAAATGAAGTCCGTGTGTGACGCGGCAAGACTTTCGTACCGACCCCCTTCAAACAATCCGATCCCAAACAGTCCGCCGCTTGCGATGGTTTCTCGGCTCAATAGAGGTTGCCGTCCCACATCATTGGGATCCAGCTCGGGTTGAAATCCGAAAATAATTCGATTCTGCTGATACGGTGCCAGCAGATCCCATAAAAACGGAAAGGCGATAAAGCAAACGATCAACGCCCCCACAAAATACCACACCGACAAGCCGCCGCAGAACAGCATCATAGCGATAATTCCCAAATATACCAACGCAACGCCCAAGTCACCCGAGGCAAGGATCAAGCCAGCGATCACTCCCGCGTGTAGCAACAAGCCAAGCAGGGTCAGCGGTCGGTTAATATTTTGCTTCACCGCGTCAATATGCTTGGAAAATGTACATAAAAAGGTTATTTTAACAAATTCCGACGGTTGGATCGCAATACCGATCCCCGGAACGGTCAGCCAGCTTCGGTTCGCCGTTTCTCGGTTTTCACCGCTGCTTCCAAACAGAAGCGTAATGGCAAGGAGAAGGATCGATCCGATCAGCATGATCAGCCAAAAGCGATCCACAAAAAAGTGATAATCCAAATTGGAGATAATGAATACCGCGATTATCCCCGCCGCCGTCATGGCGCATTGCATAACCAGCTTACTTTTTCCGAAGTTGTCCACCGCGCCAAAAATCGTCAAAATACTCATACAGGACAGAAAGGCGGTAACCCAAAACAATACAGGATCCACTCGCTTGATCCGATCCCTCAACGGCAATCCAAACAGCCGCATAGGCTTCTCCTCCCTTCTCTTCCTCATAATTTTTTATAATCGCTTATAGAATGCGCGTTTGTTTTTCGCTATATTATCAATTTACGATTGTTCATCGGAGAGCAAACAAGCAAACGGCGAAGGGATTGCCGCTTCGCCGTTGAAATCATTAATACTGTCTGCCGAATACGACCATATGCTTGGCAGGCTTTCCACAGCATACACACCGATCGGAAATATGCTCCTCAAAGAAGGGGATGCATCGGGATTTGACACCGCCTGTCTCGTCCTTCAGCCGATCCTCGCAAGCACTGTCTCCGCACCACATCGCCTTAATGAAGCCGGGATGATTTTCCGCCACATCAAGGAATTCCTCATGGCTCGTTGCCGTATGCATTTTCTCCGCAAGATTTTTCTCCGCTCTCTCGTACAGCTCATCATGAACCGCTTGCAACGCCTTACCGATCTCTTCCTCAAGATTGTCAAGGGAAACCACCGTTTTTTGGCGGCTGACACGGCTGACAAGCACACAGGAATTATTTTCAATATCACGGGGTCCCAGCTCCAAACGAAGCGGTACACCCTTCATCTCATATTGGCTGAACTTCCAACCTGTGGAGTTGTCACTGTCATCCAGCTTTACACGGTAGCTCTTTGCGAGAAGTTCACGAAGCTCGCCTGCTTTTTCAAGCACGCCTTCCTTATGTTGCGCCACAGGAATGATCGCGACCTGAATGGGAGCAACCTTGGGAGGAAGGATCAGACCGTTGTCGTCACCGTGGGTCATAATGATCGCGCCGATCATACGAGTAGACACGCCCCAAGAGGTCTGATGAGGATAGCAGATCTTATTCTCACGGTCTGTGTAGGTAATATCAAACGCGCGGGCAAAGCCGTCTCCAAAATAGTGGGAGGTTCCGCCCTGCAACGCGACACCGTTATGCATCATAGGCTCAATGGTGTAGGTCTCCATGGCTCCCGCGAATTTTTCCTTCTCGGTCTTTCGTCCCGTAACCGCGGGGATTGCCAAGGTCTCACGGTAAAAGTCCTCATAGCATTTCAGCATTCTGAGGGTCTCTTCTCTTGCCTGCTCCTCATTCTCATGCATCGTATGACCCTCTTGCCACAAAAACTCAGAGGTACGAAGGAAGGGACGGGTCGTTTTTTCCCATCTTACAACATTACACCACTGATTGTACAGCTTGGGAAGATCACGGTAAGAATGAATAATATTCTTATAGTGATCGCAAAACAGGGTCTCCGAGGTGGGGCGAACCACCAAACGCTCGGACAGTTTATTCTGACCGCCAATGGTAACGATGGCGCACTCGGGGGCAAAGCCCGCCACGTGATCCTTTTCCTTTTGAAGAAGGCTCTCGGGAATAAACATAGGCATATAAACGTTTTCATGTCCCAGTCTCTTAAAACGAGCATCTAAGTCATGCTGTATATTTTCCCAAATCGCGTAGCCGTACGGACGGATGATCATGCACCCCTTCACGCCGGAATAATCGACCAGCTCCGCTTTTTTTACAACATCGGTATACCATTGAGCAAAATCCGTATCCATGGATGTGATCTGCTCAACCATTTTTTTATCGTTTGCCATTATTTCAGTCCTTTCTGTTTTTACAGAATTCAAATACTATAATCTATAATATTATAAAACATATTGAAGGAATTGTCAAGACAGAAAATATCATAATTTTCATTGAAATGGGAAAAATATTCATAAAGTAATACAGAAGCACCCGCAAGGATCGTAAGAATATACGTAAATATTGGTTAGGATATAAAATATAAAATGAGAAAACACATGCCCGTTGTTACCATTCTGGGAATCCGCTTTCAAAATTTGACTCGAGAGGAGGTCAAAGAACAGCTCCGTGGGATTCTGAACAGCGTCCCCCCCGCAAACGCCAAAGCTTTCACGCCCAACCCCGAAATGCTTCAAAAAGCCTACCAAAACGCCGAGCTGTCAGGGCTTCTTAATTCTGCCGAGCTTCTTCTGTCGGATGGAATCGGGGTAATGCTCGCCGCCCGTATAAAAGGAACTCCGCTTCTTTCCCGTATCACAGGAATTGACACAGGAGAATGGGTTCTTCGTTACGCGTCTTCGCATGGGCTTTCTGTTTTTCTGCTGGGCGGAAAAGAGGGGGTAGCGGATGCCGCGGCAAACAGGCTCGGCAAAGTCCTCCCCGACTTAAACATCTGCGGCACCCATCACGGATATTTTGAAAAAACCACCGCATGCGACGAAAATCAATCCGTATTAGACAAGCTCCAACAGGCGAAACCTGATATTCTGTTTGTCTGCTTTGGCTTTCCGACACAAGAAAAATGGATTGCCGAAAATACACCTTCTCTTCCCTCACTCAAGCTTTCTATGGGATTGGGCGGTGCCTTGGATGTGTGGTCGGGAAATATTAAAAGAGCACCAAAATTTCTTCAAAAAATCGGAATGGAATGGCTGTGGAGAGCTTTGCGCCAGCCTCGCCGTTTGGGGGCTGTTATACGTATTCCCCTCTTTTTTCATTTTGTTCTCCGCGATATTTATGGCAACCGACGAAAAAAACAAAGCAATAAAAAGGGTCGGTTCTCTTCTTAAATAATTTAGTAAATAAGAAAGATAAGCCGACCTTTATATTCAATAATTTAATATGTACAGTCAATACCTTGGCGACCAATATTCCTCGTCGCTGAGAAGCATAATATTCTCACGGCAAAAAGGGTGCAGCATCGCTTTGGGAGCAATGTAGCTTTTTTTTGTAATTTTCTCATTTAGGCAATTCTTCATGACACATTACTTCCCTCTTTTTCCGCTTCCGCCGAAACACGGTAACGGTGCATTCCGCTAAAATCAGATACCAAAATACATCCAACCGGACAATTCTTGGCACACTCTCCGCAATTGGTACACAGATCATAATCGATTCTCGCAAGATTTTCCGTTACCTTAATGGCACCGGAAGCACAGCTTTTCTCGCATTTTTTGCAACCGATACATCCATTGGAGCATTTTCCTCGCACAGCGGCTCCCTTTTCCGTATTGTTACAAGTCACCAGCACGCAATCCACATCACGCATCACCGTGATCAGATTACGGGGACAAGCCCGCGCGCAAAGACCGCATCCGATGCACTTTCTCGTGTCGATATGCGCGATTCCGTTTTTCAGACAGATCGCCTCTTGCGGACACACCCGAACACAATCTCCAAGACCGATACAGCCATACACGCATTTACCGTTCCCGCCGTACATCAGCTTTGCAGCCTCACAGCTTTCGATTCCCACATAATCCATTTTATTGGAGGTATGATTGCAGTCTCCGTAGCAATGCACGACCGCTACCTGCTCCACAACATCCTCAAATTCCACCCCCAATATCTCGGAGATCCTCCGCGCGGTGCTGTCCGCTCCGGGAATACATAAATTCGCCTTTATGCTTTTTTCGTTTTTTTCTTTATCTTCCGCCAATGCCTTGGCATATCCATCACAGCCGGCGTAACCGCAGGCACCGCAGTTCGCGCCGGGGAGACACTCGCGGATCCTTGTGACAGTCTCATCTTCCTCCACGGCAAAAAATTTGGATGCCGCGATCAGCATAACGGCACACAGCGCGCCGATCGCCGCCACAACCAATGCCGCAACTAAAATCGGATTCATTCTTTCTCCTCCTGTCCTACCTATCCTATTTTATCTTACCACGCGCTCCTGCCTTACGCGAACAATCCGTCCACCAGTCCCGCGAATCCAAAGAAGGACAGCGCGACAATCGACGCGGATATCAGCGTAATAGGCAATCCTTGGAAGGATTTTGGAGGATCCGCCTCCTCCAGCCGTGAACGAACCCCCGCAAACAGAACCATGGCAAGTAAAAATCCAAGACCGCATCCCAGAGAATTTACCATGGACTCAAGGAAAGTATATCCGTCATTGATATTGTTCAGAGTAACGCCAAGAACCGCGCAGTTGGTTGTAATCAGGGGCAGATAAATTCCCAGAGAGGCATGAAGCGCGGGAAGATATTTTTTCAAAATGATTTCCACCAGCTGCACCAGTGCCGCGATGACCAAAATAAATACGATGGTACGCATATATTCCAATCCCAGCTTTGAGAGCAGAAGGGTTTGGATCGGCCAGGTTACCGCCGTTGCCATAAGCATGACAAAAATGACCGCCGCGCCCATGCCTGCCGCCTGATTCAGCTTTTTGGAAACTCCGAGAAAGGGGCAAATTCCAAGGAAACGGGACAAAACATAGTTGTTAACCAAAACCGAGGTCATTAAAATAACCGCGAGTGATCTTAATGTATCCATTATGTATTGCCTCCTTCCTTGCCGCAATTACCGTCCTTTTTTCCGCACAGATACGCGGAAGGACAGCCCTCGCAGCCAAAGCTCTTTTTCTTAACTCCTTTTCCCTTTGTTACCTTATTGATCAACGCGATCAAACAGCCAAATACAAAGAATCCGCCCGGTGCCAAGGTTAAAATCGATATGGGATTTTCCGAAAGGATCGGGATCTCGATCCCCAGCCATGAGCCATTTCCGAAGATCTCACGGATCGACGCCATCGCAAACAGCGCCAAGGTAAATCCGATTCCCATTCCCACCGCGTCGATGGCGGAATCCAACACGTTGTTCTTGCTCGCGTACATTTCCGCTCTTCCGAGAATGATACAGTTTACAACGATCAAAGATAAAAAGATTCCCAAGGATTCATATAAAGACGGAGCAAATGCGTGCATCAGCATTTCCACCATGGTAACAAAGCCCGCGATCAGCACAATATAACACGGAATTCTTACCTTATCGGGGATTACCCTCCGCAAAGCGGAGATCGCCATATTGGAACAAAGCAATACAATCGTTGCCGCCACTCCCATGCCCAGCGCGTTTTTCACCGAAGAGGTGATTGCCAAGGTAGGACAGGTACCGAGCACCAAAACGAGCACGGGGTTTTCTTTGATGATTCCTTTAATAAAATTTTGCCATTTGCTCATGCCACTGCCTCCTTCGCAACCTTCACGGCATCCATGGCATCCTCAACCGCCGCAATAAAAGCGGAGGATGAAATTGTGGCGCCGCTGATCGCGTCAACACCTTCAAGCGTTCCATTCTTTCCCGCGAAACGATCCAAGAAGCTCTGTTCCGCTACCTTTGTACCGATACCGGTGGTCTCGCCGCTGCAGGAAACCACATGACATTTTATAATATTTCCGTCCGTGTCAAAGCCAATCGCGATCTTCATGGGATTGGAGCTGTCATATCCCTTTGCCAGAACCATAACGGCATATCCCTTGCCTCCGGCATCCCGATAAATCGCCGTAACAGAATCGGCATAGCTCCCCTCCACCTGAACAAATTCCGTAGAGCCGCTCAGAACTGTTTGCAGGGCTTCCTGCTCTGCCTTTTGATTCGCTTCCTCGATCTTCGGCGCTGTCACGCTGTTGATCGCCGCCATAGCCACCGCGATCACCAAACAGATCGTCACAATCACGACCAAGCTTTTCAGAGAGTCATTTTTCTTCATTTTTTACACCTCCGAAAGGTTTTCTGCGTGTCCATGCGCTGATATAGGGGGTCAGAATATTCATAAAGAGGATCGCAAAGGAAACACCCTCAGGATAGTTTCCGAATACGCGGATCAGAACGGTAATAAGACCGCATCCCACACCAAAGACCACCTTTCCCCATTTTGTGGGAGGCGTGGTAGAGTAATCGGTTGCCATGAAAAAGGCACCCAGCATCAATCCGCCGGTCAGAATATGCTCAACGGGATTTTCCCCAAGAATCCATGTAAACAGGAATACGGTTCCCACAAAAGCGATCGGCGTATGCCACGTGATTACACGGCGTACCAGCAGATAAGCGCCTCCGATCAACAGAGCCAGAACACATGTTTCTCCAAGGCTTCCCCCGTGTCTTCCCAAAAACAGATCCAACAAAGAGGGCAATTCCTTTCCAGCGGACATGGCGGCTAAGGGCGTTGCCGAGCTGTAAGCGTCGTTTTTCGTCGAAAAGTCCGCCATGCTTCCCGCAAAAGAAAGAAGCATGACCACTCTCGCCGTAATCGCGGGATTGGCAAAATTTTTTCCGATTCCGCCAAAGAGCTGCTTTACCACCACAATCGCAACAATGCTTCCGAATGCCGCTTGCCATAACGGAATGTTGACAGGCAGATTAAAGGCAAGAAGAATACCTGTCACGATCGCCGAAAGATCGTATAGGGTATTTTCCCGCTTACAAAGCTTCTCAAAGCTCCATTCCGAGGCAACACAGACCGCGACGCATAGAGCGGTAACCGCCAGGGCGCGCCAGCCAAAGATCAAAACCGATGCCACAAGCGCAGGCAGCAACGCGATGATCACATCCAGCATGATTCGCTGTGTCGTGTTTTTTGCCCGAACATGAGGGGCGGGAGAAACCAGCAAAACACTGTTATCCATTAGTTGATCCTCCCTTTTTTCGAATTTTGATATTCTCTGAGCATATTTTTCGCCAGCTTATTTTGCTGGACAATATTTCGTTTCGCGGGACAAACATAGCTGCAGCACCCGCATTCCATACAAAGATTGACCTTCAGCTTTTCCAGCATAGCACCATCCTTCGCCTTGTAAGCTTTGGAGATGTCAGGGCAGGATAATCCGAAGGGACAGGTATTCACGCACTGTCCGCACTGAATACATGGCGTAGTTCTCGGAGGTGTGGCTTCCTTCCTTCCAAAAGCGAGAATGGCGTTGGTTTGCTTGAGGATCGGCGTGGAAAGATCGGCAAGAGAGATTCCCATCATAGGACCGCCATAGAGGATCTTTCTCGGCATTTGAGAAAAGCCGCCGCAAAATTCGATCAGATCCATCACTCGGGTTCCAATGGGAACGATCACGTTTTTGGGCTCTGCCACCGCCGAGCCGTCTACCGTAACGCAACGCTCAACAAGAGGCAACCCCGTGCGGATATATTTCGCGACACACGCCAAGGTGGTACAGTTGATTACGATCACACCGCAGTCCAAGGGAAGCTTACCTTCCCCGATCACTCTGCCCAGCGTATGATAAACCAACACCTTTTCTCCGCCCTGGGGATAGACCGACGGCAAGGAACAAACCTTCACTCCGCTCATTTTTGCGGTTGCCTTTTTCATAGAGGCAATACAGGCAGGCTTATTATTTTCAATACCGATCACCGCATTGCCCACCTGAAGGTATTTCATCAGCATAGCGATCCCCTCGGCTACCAGCTCCGCGTCATCGATCATAGTACGGGTATCCGAGGTTATGTACGGTTCACATTCGGCGCCGTTGACAACGATGGTATCCACTTTTCCCACATCCGCGCCAAGCTTCACAAGCGTAGGAAAGCCCGCGCCGCCCAATCCAACGATACCGCTGCGCTTGACGGCTTCCAAAAACTCCTCACGGCTGTTCACGGTAGGCGGAACGACCTCCTCAGAAATCGTCTGACATCCATCGGTCTCAATTTCGACCGTTCGAACATGGGCGCCCGAGCTGACGATCATCTCGTCGATCCTTTTGACCTTTCCCGATACTCCCGAATAAATAGGAGAGGAAAGTCCCGCCCCCGATTCTCCGATCAGCTGTCCGACCTTGACCTCATCGCCTGCCTTCACCACAGGCACCGCCGGCGCGCCGATATGCATCGACATAGGTAAGATCACCGTCTTGGGAATCGGCATCCGCACAGGAACCGCCTCCGATGTATTTTTGCAGTGCTTCAAATGAACACCGCGCAACTTAAAAATCGACACGTTTTTCCTCCAAAATATGTTTGTAAATATGTTTGTAATCACTCAAATTCATTATTATTATTCGTATTATTATATCATATACCCTCTATTTTGTCAACCGTTTTGACAAAACCGCAAAGCTCAAAATTCAGAATACTTATTGACAAAAATTCTGTCCTCCTGTATAATTGTATCACAGCGTTTTAAATTCTTATCATCCAATGAAAGTGAGCATAACATGAGAATCGAGCTTCTTCCCGAAACAGGTAATTTTTACAAAACCAATCTTCATTGTCACACAACGATTTCCGACGGCAAGCATACCCCCGAGGAAATAAAGAAATTATATATGGAAGCCGGCTACAGTGCTGTCTGCTATACCGATCACGAGGTCCTTGTCGGTCATAAGGAGCTTTGTGATGAAAACTTTATCGCCCTCCACGGCTATGAGGTAGCGATAAAAAAGGACTTTCTCCAATCCACCGGTTTTTTTATGCCGGTTTATCACTTTAATTTGATTGCCGAGGATCCCGACAATCTGGTAATGCCTTGGTGCTTTTTGGAGCACCCGTCTAAATACGGAAACGGAAAATATTGGCGTGAGAAGATCGGTCAATACGATAAATCCACGCTTCTCGACAAAACCGAATACAATATTGAGTGGATCAACCGTTATCTTGAGGCGGTAAGCAAGGCGGGCTTTTTGGTAACCTATAACCATCCCATGTGGTCTCTTCATAACGGCTCGGATTACAGAGAGCTTCAACATCTGCACGCGATTGAGGTGATCAACGGCGGCTGTGCGGGTATGAACGACAATACCTCCCTCCACTTTGAACAGCTCTTGCGCGCGGGCTCTCCCGTTCTTCCCGTAGGAGGAGACGATACTCACTCCGATAACGAGCTGTTTCTCGGATGGACCATGATCAAAGCCCCTGAGCTTTCCTACAAGTCCTTAATCGAAGCATATAAAAAAGGAGACTGCTATGCGTCGGAGGGACCCAGGATCCTTTCTCTCTTTATTGAGGATGGTCAGGTCGTCGTTAAGACCTCACCCGCGTCCTCTATCTCCCTGCACAGCGAAGGAAGATTTAATCAGAAAAAAATCAGCAGGACCGAGCTTTATACCGAGGCGCGCTTTGACTATCTGCCCGAAAAATGCGGACGCTATTTCCGTATTGAGGTCAAAGACGAAAGAGGCTTTCATGCCTTTTCAAGAGCCTATTTTACGAATGAAATTTCCGCAAAACAATAAAAATAATAAAAATAAAGATAAAAATAAGGTAAGAAAAACGAACAATGAAAACCTATTCTTCCCTTCAATTTTCCACCGAAGCCCCCTCGGTCGTTGCCCTTGGATGCTTTGACGGAATTCACATCGGACACAAAAAAGTGATTGAGAGCGCTGTCCAAACCGCGAAAGCCTCCAAGTGCCAATGCATCGTTTGGACCTTTGATCAGCCCCCAAAAAATTTCTTTGTTCCCCGCTCCGTCCCTCTGCTCACTACCCAGGCAGACAAAAAGGAGCTTATACAGAGCTTAGGAGCGGACACGCTGGTTTGTATTCCCTTTAACGAGGAAATCCGTCAAATATCGGCGGAAGCGTTTTTTTATGAAATTTTGATAAAACGTCTGAAGGCTCAGCATATTGTATGCGGCTTTAATTATTCCTTCGGCTCCGCGTCCGAAGGAAACATCGCTCTTCTGGAAAAGCTTTGTGAAGCCGAGAATATCTCCCTTACCGTCATCCCCCCTGTCATGCTGGATGCCTCCACGCCTGTCAGCGCGTCGGTCATCCGTCAAGCAATTGAGGCGGGAGAGACCGAAAAAGTCACAATGGCTCTCGGACGACCCTATTCGGTTTGCGCTCCCGTCATCAGCGGACAGCATTTGGCGAGGAATCTTGGTTTTCCCACGATAAATCAGGAGTTTTCCCGCGGCTTGACCATTCCCAAGCACGGCGTATATCTCAGCCGCCTTACAGAAGCGGAGAAAAATACGCTGCTTTACGGTATTACCAATGTGGGGATCCGCCCCACGGTTGGCGGACAAACCGTATTCGCGGAAACTCATATTTTTGATTTTCACGGGGATCTTTACGGAAAACAAATTCGTGTAGAGCTTTTATCCTTTATGCGTTCGGAAATAAAATTTGATTCCGTGGATGCCCTGTCGCGGCAGGTACACAAGGATATAGAAAAAGCCAAGCAAATTCTGGCAGAATTATTTAACATCTGCTAAATCAAGCCATAAGAATTTACACAAAAAGCGCATACGCGCTTTTTGTTTTTCAATAAATATTAGCACTCTATACATAAGAGTGCTAATATTTACAGAACAGACACACTTTCATGTTTAATTGTTCATAAAAAAAGAGTATCATATAGATGGGATTGAGGAAAACTAAAATCGCTCGGCAGGTTCCCACCGATTTTATCATTTTCCTTTTCACAAATCTCAACCAAAAAATAAAATAAAAAATAAAAAACAAAAAAGAAACAAAGGAGGACTCTGTTATGTTTAATCTTACACCCTTTAACTATGGCAATCGCTGGTTTTCCGCGTATGATCCCTTTAAAGAAATCGAGGAAATGGAAAAGCGCTATTTTGGCAGCTCTGTAACGGGCTTCAAAACCGATATCCGAGAAACATCTGACGCATATATTTTAGAAGCAGATCTGCCCGGTTTCTCAAAGGATGAAATTCACGCTGAAATCAAGCAGGGTTATCTGACCATCCATGCCGAGCATAATTCCACAGAAGAAAACAAGGATGATCAAAACAACTATATCCGTCGGGAGCGTTCTCGTTGCTCGTATTCCAGAAGCTTTGATCTCAGCGGAATCCGTGCCGATGAAATTACGGCATCCTATAAAGACGGCGTTCTTTCCCTGACCCTTCCCAAGGCAGAAACAAAAAAGGAAGAGGCAAGAAAGCTGACCATCGAATAAACCCTGTTTTTCAGGAAGGCATTTGTTCTGAAAAATGAATGAATCAAAAATCAAGGAGGCAGACGAAATTCGCGCTGCCTCCTTTTCTTTTTTGTATATTTCCATCATTTTTTAAATAAAATCACCTATAAACCTTTAAATTTAAGTAAATATGTGAGTTTTTTACATTGTTTTCATTAAATATTGAATTTTTATTCTTTATTGCCTATGGTATAATTTAATCGGAGTCCTGTTGCGCAAATTAAAAATCCGATCCGAATTTTTTGAATTCATTGAGTAATTTTATTGAGTAATAAAGAAAGGTATGCTTGTAAAAGATACAAGCATAATAGCTACTATATGAAATATATGAAAAAACAAAAGAAACAAGTACTAAAAAGCTTCCGAAAAATTACCGCGTTATTTCTCGCCTTAATTTTTGTTCTCGGCTCCTTATCCTTCGCAGGGATATCTCTTCAATTTCAATTGCCGATCAGCGCCGCCACCTCAACCGTGCCGATCCCTCAATTTACCGACGGAACCCTAAACGCGTCCAAGGAGCTGGCGTTTCAATGCAAGGGGCTCTATTATTCCTCCGTCACTCTTAAGGAATATACCGATTATTTAACCGAGTTCGAGCACTACGGCTTCCAAATCGAGCAGGATCATACCATCGGAAATAACCGATATGTTACCTTTATCGGCGATTCGGGAATGGTTCATACCACCTATCATTCCGTAAAAAGCGCCATGTATATCATCACCGATCCTCTTACTCAAACGGATCTGAAGACATCGGAGCCTGCATGGACAAAAATCACCGATACCACGCTGAGTATTTTTTCGCTGAACTATACGCACCGTGAGCTTACCGATGCCAACGGAAAATGCTATATTATAACGCTTGAGGACGGTCGCTACATCATTTTGGACGGCGGTTATACTTACGATGCCGAACGGATTTACAATTTTTTGGCAGACAACAACAAACGCCCCGACGGACAGATCGTTATTGCCGCGTGGTGCTTCTCTCATGACCATGGCGACCATGTGGGAGCCTTTCAACAGTTTTCCACCACTCACGCGAAGGATGTAACTCTGCAAGCCGTCCTTACCAACCCCACCATACAGGCAACCTCGGGCTACAGCGGAACCTTTCTTTCCCAAACGCTTCCCAACACCCTTAAGCAATATTACGGCGATGTAAAATATTACGTCCCACACACAGGACAAAGATATACCTTCTGCGACGTGACCTTTGATATCTACTATACCCATGAGGACATGTACTATAACAATGCGTCGTGCCACGGAAACAACACCTCCACCGCCATGAAAATGACCGTCAACGGTCAGACCTTCCTGTTTACGGGAGATATGGAGGACGGTTCGTGCAACACCTTGGTAGATGCTTTAAGCGGAGCCCTTCACTGTGATTTTATGCAGATTCCTCACCATGGCTACGGCGGATGCACCAAAGGTCTCTTTGATGCCGTATCCCCTTCCTACACACTTTGGACGACCTCCCAAGCTGCCCTCGCCCTGCGAACCAACGGTATAAAATATCAGTGGATCTCCAGCGGAGCGGTATCGGTCAATAAGCATATCGCTGACACGGTAGGCTTGGAAAATTGCTGGCCCGCGGACGGTGCTGTGGAAATTTTGACCCTTCCCTATGTCCCGAATCAATCCAAAATCGAATCCTATACTCCCTCTGACACGGCATACTCCCAAAAAACAAGAGTTCCCGTCACCGTCGGAGAAGACATAATTCCCCTTCCCAAGGGCGAGATCGATCTGTCAGCATGCTTTTTGGGTGAAAAACAGTTTTTATATGCCAAAATCGAGCAGGACGGAACCACACGATATGTAACAGATCCTGTGATCGATCTCCAATCGGGAATGAATGTAACCGCTACTTTTGTAAAATTGTCAACACTGAGCGGAGCCGCCGTTCTGATCGACAATCCTACCGCCATGATTTGGGAAACCGCTATCGGCCGTGAGGACTATGCGCAGCTCCTGTCGCTTTGCGACTCGGGTGAGCTGCAAAGCATTGAGATAGGAACGCTTGTCGCCGAGACGGATACCTTAAAGGAATCCAACGAGGATCTGACATGGATCTTATCTACACGGCAGAAAAAAAGCATTGCGAAAAAGGTAACCGCAAATACCGAGCAGTGGCATAACAGCGCCCCCGAGGGAAAAGCCTACGAAGGTTATGAGGACTGTTACATTTACGCGGTCTATGTTCCCGAAATCGATCCGCACCAATACGAGGTTCGCTGCTCTGCCGTTGGATACCTTCGTGTCACCCTGGCAGACGGAACCGCCCTGTGTATTTACGGCGGCTATGATGAAGAAAAGCACGCAAGAAGCGCGGCTGATATAGGAAGAATGGCTTTGGCGGATCCAAACCGCGGATTGACCAACGGACAGATCAAGACCCTGCAAAGCATGTTTGAAAGCGATACCTAACAACAATAATCATTATAAAAGCTCGGCGCACAGCCTCGTTGCTGTGTGCCGAGCTTTTTGATAAAGGAGAATCCGTCTGCTCATTCCCCGATCTTTTGACAAAAGGAGCGTAAAAATTTTTTCTCCGAGTCAAAATCCATGCAGGAAATATAAATCTGCTCCAAATCAAAATGATATCGACCCGCCTCCGACAGCGCCTCTATTGCCGATTGCAACAGCGCGTCATACAGCCGCTGATTCACGCGGTATTCGGTTTTGATCGCGGTCAACGCATCGCAATCAACAAACCGTTTCATATTGATTCTGGCATCCGCCTCCCGTCCTCCATGCTCCCCTAAAACAAAGCAAACTCCGCTTTCCAAGAAAAGCACAGCGTCAGGTAAGGACGGCATGATCGGTTGATATGACACGCGAACCGCGCATTTTTTCTCCCGCGCCGCGTCAATAAGGTAAGAAAGAAAGAGATCTCCCGTATGATAATGATCGTCAATTACATACAGCCTTTTAGCTTCTCCCTCATAGGTGCTCCACCGCACGCACCCTTTCATTCCAACGGAAGCCGCAAGCCCCGTGAAAAGCTGAAATTCCTTGCCGTCATCAATAAACCTCATCAGTCGCCGCACCGCTTTTTTCATTTTTTCATGCTGAACAGTAGGCGAAACTAACCCTCGGTTAATCTCTTCTACCTCCATTGCCGCCGAGAGAAATCGGTAGGCCTTTCGGTAACAATTTCCTTTTAGCGCGCTAATCGATACAATGTCATTGTATCGATTGGCAAGAAGCTCCGCGTCCCAGAATTCACCAAGATTTACGATCTCATCCCTTGCCCCCGCGCAATCGGGCTCTACCGTGTGGGGAGACGTACCGTCCAGCATAGCGATCCTTCCGTCTATCACAATACCGTCCAAGGATTCGGGATCGGAAGAACAGCGATAGTACTCAACCACCAGCCCCTTTCCTCTTGCGTATTTTGCGATCTCCTTCATAAAGCTGCTCTTCCCTGTACCGGGACCGCCTTTGATAATGTACCTTCGCTTGATCTCCTGCCGGTTGAATATCTGATCATAAAAGCTGTAAAAGCCTTTGCCGCTATTCGCCGCGGCAAACAGCGTACGCTCGGTGATCTCTCCCTGCGGCTCTTGCGTACTCGCTTTCAAATACTTCATAGGCATATACCTCCGTCAACTTTTATCGTGCAATACAGCATATGCCTATCCCTCAGGATGGGTGTATATTTTCGCTTGACACTCAAACTTAACGTTCAATAATCGTAATATTGATAGGCTGAATTCCCGCTTCGTTGTATACGATCTCATTGATCTGGGAGATCTGCGCGGCATTCAATCCGTCACATTTTACAACAATGCTGGCATCCTCTCCGCTGATAACCGCTACGCATTCCTCAAAGCCCTTGGCTATGATCAAGGTCTCAATATTCGATTCGGTCGCCATAATGGTCGCCAGCTTGTTGATCTCTGCCAATGCCTCATTTTTTGCTGTTTCGGTAGAGGAAGCATTATCCACCACCGATTGAAGAACCTCAATCGCCTCATCACGGGTACGCTGACGGCTTACTTGAACACTGGAAAAATAAGAATCTACCGAGGTGTCGGTATCAGTGGGGGAAGCGTTATTGGTCGTATCGGACGGAGACATTCCCGCGGGCTGATCATAGTTATGGCTGTCATCCCCCTCACGCGCGAAGATAACCAAATTCACCGTAACCGCTACAGCGATCAAGATCACCGCTCCAAAAATAATAAAATTTCGCTTGCCTACTTTTTTACAAAAGCCTGATACTTTTTCTTTCAAATTTTCAATTTTCATGATTCGTTCCTCCGAATTTTTTTATACGCTACATATATATGGGACCTGTCTGTATTTTATGACTTTTATCCCGATGCTACATAAATTTTATTTGTTCCTATATTAAAAGCGGCTGATACAAGAGAAATAATATTCTGTCGGACCGCAGGGTCCTCCGCGCCGGAGCAGACAATACCGATCCCTGAAATTTCCGGATTCTCATAGCAAACAAACAACGCCTCCTCCGAGGATCCGCTGCCGATCAGGACAGTGCTGTTTTTATAACCGGAGGTCGTGGATTGCGAATCGGTCGCGTAGACCGCACGATATCCCCCTTTCAGGGTCACCACAGCGTTAACCGTTCCCGCTCCCTTCACTCGGGAACAAATCTCTATGACCTGCCGCTCCACCTCCTCAGCATAGACCTCAGGACTGGGATCAGACAGAACGCCCATATTTTTCTCTTCAACCGCTTTCGATTCCTTTTTCGCGCCAATGCTTCCAAAGATCAACAAAAAAATCCCCACCGCGGCTCCCAAAATAAGCAATATGGTTTTTCGATCTTTTTTTGTGTTACTCATTGTATTTTCCGACATATTATTCCTCTTTTTTTACTGAATATTATTGAATTGTATTGTTTTATATATAATAAATCATCACATTATTGATAAATAATCGTACAACTGCATTGATACTTTTCGTTTGCGTACGCGACGATCTCTCTCGGATCCCTCGGAAAGCTTTTTTCTTTGATAATAACCGCCAGAGATCGAATCTCCATAGTGCTATTTTTCAACTCGGATTCGATCCTCACCTCAATAGCATCCTCCGAAAGATCAAACTCCTTTATAATCGAGTTTTTTACCAAATATTCAGCATTTTTCTCTCCTCCGCTTATCAAGCTATTATTGTAAATTTCGTCATATTCCGACCGATCTACGCCCTCATATTCCAGTAATCCGTCAAAGGAAATTTCATTCTTTGACAGAACCGAAGCGAAAGGAAAGACTAACGCGCATAAAATGCACAAAGCCCCCAGCAAATGAATATATTTTTTTATATTCCCCTCAGGGGATATCATTCCGACAACACCGTTCAGAATCGCTACACCTACAAGCGTAATTATATATTCCTTCATCTTTTTTGTCCTCCTGTCACGCATTCCCTACATCAGTGCCACTACCGTCCTCACAAAAATATTGAAAGCGAGAATAAACATAACCGAGCTAATGGAAACCGCCGCTATCATACAGCCATATACATTGCCAAGCTCCGCAAGCAATCGACTCTCCGAATCACATCCCAAAATCTCCGCCACAGACGTACCGAGAATGAACGCGAAGCGAGTAAGCAAAAGCGAAAGCAAGGTAGGCAATACCAGTAAAAATATGAAAACGATCCCACTGATCCCCACAATGCTTTTCAGGTACTGCACGCTTGACGCTACCGTGCGAAGCGTATCCCCTACCGAACCGCCCACAACGGGAATCACGGTTGACGAAACCATTTTGGCGGCTCTTGCCGTTGTACTGTCAGCGGCAGCTGTTAAGGTGGTCTGAGCGCCAAGACAGGAGACCAACAGCATCATGATCATGCCCAAGCAAAAGGTATATAATTTTTTTATCGCGCCGGTAAATCCCTTCAATCCCATTTCAGGAGACATGGTATTACAAAGCGCCAACGCGATAGAAACACAGCATATGGGCATTACGGTTTTGGCGAACATATTTTCGCAAGCCAGCAAAAATACAGATAGAGTAGCGGTTCCCGATGACGCGGTTGTCACATTTCCTCCCATTGCCCATACCGTACCCGCAATGGGAACCATCGCGTTCATAAGGGAGGTCAGCCTCTCAAAAAAGACTTGTACACTTTTCAGGTGCTCCAGCTGTGTTTGTATGATAGCGGCAAAAATAGCCGATGTGGTGCAAAACCGTACCGCACCCGATAAAGCGTCCGACCCAAGGGAATTTTTCACAGCCGAGAAAATTGCGGCAAGAACCAACAATCCCACCAGTTTCGCAAAAAAAGCAACACTCTCCCTAAGCCGCGGCGCAAGCGCCTCGGAGACAATATTCAAAATATAGCGTACGTCGGAAAGCTCCTCAACTGCCTGTCCAACCTCCTCCGTACTCCGTGACTCTATTTCTTCCGGCAAAAGCTCACGTACATCGTCAGGCAAATATTGCGGCAGATCCTCATAGCCCTCAGGCATGCCCTCTTCCCTATGGGCTGACACGTTCAGCTCCGAATCCCGCGCGGAAACCGTAAATCCGAATACCGCGATACAAAGACAGAAGGCAAGTCCAAATAATATGTATCCCCTTCTTGATCGTATCCCTTTTCGCTTTCCCATGCTCATTTTGTTTTCCTTTGCTATGCCATTTATTCCATTGATTCTACATTTTTATTCCAATTGAAGTATTTCCGTAGCGTAACCGATAATCTCGCCGATCAGAGGAATACACAAAACCAAAATCGCAGCCTTTCCTGCCGCTTCCACACCGCCGGCAATGAGATTTTCTCCGCAATCTCGACACATATCGGTACAGATCCGAGTAAGAAAGGCAATTCCCAGCGCTCGCAGCATCACGGTAATATAACGCTCCGCGCGATCGTTTTGAAACAGAATAGCAGCCTCTCCCATAACATCTCCCAGCCCTACGATCAGTATCCCGAAGATCAGAACGCCTCCCGCGATACGGATCAAGCTTGCGAAATCGCTTTTTATATGCTTCAAGAGCATACAGACAACCACACAAACAATGGCAAGAGCGCATATTTTTAACAATTCACTCCTCATCAGACCCTAAAACCTTAAAATCCAAATACCGACTGTACCGTTTCAAAAAGTGTCCCGATCTCGCCTACCAACATCAGCATGACAACAATGATTCCGGCAAGGGTCACCAGCATTGCCTGCTCGTCCCTTCCCGATTTATTCAAAATGGCTGATGTAATCGAAACGAGAATGCCGACACCGGCGATTTTTAAAATAAGACTTACATCCATAGCTTCACATACTCCTTATGGGCATATTCCCTCCGCCTTATCGTGTCTTCGGAGATACCTCTTTTAAACTTATTTTATATTCATAAACTCAGATTAATAAAATGACGATTGCCAAGGCACCCGCAATACAAAGCGTGGAATTTAATTTTTTCTTCATGGGGAGCTGTGTCACCAAAAAATTCCTTCTTGCTTCCAATAAGGATAAATAATATTCACATCTTCGAATTTGTTCCTCGCGGTAGCTTTTTCCAAAATCCTTGGCGAACCCATCAATAATTTCTCGGTTTGTCTCATCCCGAACCGAGCAACGCTGTACCAGCTCCTCTAAATTTTCGGGTGGCACGTCAAGAAAATAGCCGCAGCCGCGAAAAATATTCGGATCACACCGTTTTAAAATCACGGATATCGGCAAGGAAAAGCATTCCACCTGAAGCTTTACATATCTCAAAAAGGATATCCACCCCTCCACCTGTGTCAGCGCCGCCGAGGCGGACCGGTTCATAAGATACGCGCCGACACCTCCGCTAATCGCAAGGATCAACGCGCCGACCATTCTGTAAAATGCCATCCGCTTCCTCCCAATCGGTAATGTTATACAGGAATTCGCCTCCGCCGGACTTACGGCTGATTCCGACATACGCTCCAAAAACCTGCGCGCGGTGCAATAACGCGATCCCCGTGCGCCGCAATAACCCATTCAAGCTGTCCCCATGAGCGGAAGCAATAAAAGGAACACCGCAATTTTGCGCCGATACAATCGCTTCCGCCTCCTTTACCTCACCAACCTCATCACAAATGATCATTTGCGCGTTCATGGTACGTGTGGCAATCTCGATTCCCAGCTCTCGCGGATACCCGGTCAGAATATCCAGACAGAGTCCCTCCTCCTCCAGACCAAATCCCAGCTCCCCTCGTGTGTCGATCAGACAAACACGCCGCGGAGCATGCCCCGATGCCATGCGAACAGCGACGCAACGGAGAAGTGTGGTCTTTCCGACCGCGGGAGGCGCGTAGATCAAAACCCCCCGCGTATCATTCATTTGCCGAAGCAATCGGCAGATCGGCTCTCCTAAATTTCTCAATTGATTGGGAATACGAATGTTAAGCGCCGAAACATCATATACACCAATAATTCTTTTATCCTCAACAGAGGCTCTGCCGCAAATGCCTACGCGAACTCCATTGGGCAAAGGGATGTAGCCCTGCGCGATGGCATCCCGATAGGCGTAGAGAGAGCCCTCACACGCCGCGCTGACCGTGGCATCGATCTCACTGCGGCTCAGGACCGTATCCAACATAAAATTTCCCTGTTCCGTCGTAAGAGAGGCTCTTCGACCGCAACGCAAGCGGATCTCCTCAATTCTTCCTATCTTCCCCGCTCTTCCCATTATTTCGCCGCAGTACCCTTTACGGCGCATTTCTTCTAATATCCGAGGAGGCAATATGGTATATACATGCCGCGGAAGTTTTCCTTTTTCCTCTTTTTCCTCTTTTTCCGTTTTAATAATCGTTACCACCAAAGCTCTCCTTTTTGATCATTACTCACCTCTGTAAAAACATATGCCCGTCCATTCTTTAATATGACCGTTCCCTCAAAAAAATCACAACGACATCTACGACATGGCGTGTACGTCTTATCTGCGACATTTTTCATACATTTTCGCCATAATATTCCTTCTTATTAATGATTTGTTCACATATATTTAACAAATATGACGTTGTAATATATAAATATATATGGTAGAATAATTTATCATGGATTGTAATATATTCTCAGGGAGGTAACTATGTTTTATAAAAACGAAATGCGGCCTGCCGCGGCGAGCGCTTCCGCATCCTTCACCCCTCGGACAAGCCGAGCGCAGCAGGATGCAATGATGTACAATACGGGAACAAGCGAGGCGGAGGAATTTAACGCGTTTCAGGCGAATTCCGCCAGAGATGATATGAAAAAGCGCGCTCCTCAGCATCCCAATCAAAAGCGTGGCAACGATAATAAGGCAAAAGCCTTGATCATTGCGGTTGCCGCCGGTGTAGCGGTATTGCTTTTGATTGCCGTAATTGTTGGCATTGCTTTGCTGGGCGGCGGAGATGTTACATATGAAAACAATACCTATATTGCCTACGCCGACGGAGACGGTAACTATCACGTGGCGGTTAACGGTAAGGTGTTGGAAACCGACTTTGAGGGAGAGGTTGAGGTCATTCCCTCTGCCGATCGCTCCTTCGCTTATGTGTTGGATACCGGTGCCGAGGGCATTGATGTCTATACCTTAAAGGGGAAAAAATTGGAATCCGTTACCCTTTCCCCCGCTACGGATGTTCTTGCGTGCGCGGAGCTGGTTCCCGGGGTGGTTTACAAGGACGGTGATTCCTGCTATCTGTACACAGAAGAGACCGATGAGCGTATTACAAAGGATATCGGCGCCGCTAACTTCTTGATCTCCGCGGACGCCTCCACCGTTGTTTACACCGAGCCCGTTGATAATAACGCGGGTGAGATACAACTGTACATTTACCAGAACGGCTCTCCCGTTAAGAGTAAAACAGGCGCGGTTCCTGTCGCGATCTCCACGGAAGGCGATTATGTTTACGGAACCGTTAAGGATACCAATGGCTCAAACAAGCTTTGGGTCATTACAACCGAGGATAATGTTCCCGTACAGATCAATGACAGCACCGGCTTTGTTTCCGTGATCGATATGAATGTAGACGGCGATGAGCTGCTCTTCTCCACCTTTGACGGAACCGATGCGTATACGCTGATCTACCGCCATAAAAAGACAACGACCGTTAAATTGGCAAAGGGCGTTCTTGCTCCCGCGGCTGTGGATCCTACCATTGCCATTTACGACTCCTTCGGCGATATCTACCTGACCGCCGTAAATACCTCCGGCGAAGGATCCTCTACCGCCACCTATTATCTGAGCAGACAGTTCAAGATCAACAAGATCACATCCTATGCCGGAAAATTTGATCCCGACGGAAAATATTTTTATTACATCAATAAGGATCAGACCCTCATCCAGCTGGATCTTACCGACGACAATTATCCGAAGGATGATATTGACGACGATGTTGTTGACTTCGTAATTACCGAAAAAGGAAATATTTATAGCTTAAACGAGGATAATGAACTCCGCTTCTATGATGTATCCTCAGGAAACAAGATCAGAATTTCCGATATTGCTACCAACATATCTCTTTACAGCTACGCCAATGAGGTTTACTTTGCCGAGTCCGATGATGAGGACGGTATTACGATCTACACCTCCAAGGAAGGCTCTAAAAAGATCGAGGCAGAATTGGATTCCGCCGAATTGACCGGTATCCCTTACTTCTCCGATACACATAACAAAAAATGTTATGCTTATTATTACGATGCGGACGAGGGATGGATGATCTTCTACGCATCCAACGGACGAAGCTTTAATTTAATCAGCAGCGACTGTCAAGCCATTAACGGTGTGGAAATCCCCGATATGATTGGATAAAAAATCGGATAAAAAAAGCAGGGACTTGCTCAGAAATTTGAGCAAGTCCCTTTTCATGTAAAGGTTTAAAACTCTTGTATTAAAGAAGCGTAAACATATAACGATCCCAAGCAAATCAGCGGCACGTTTTCCCTTTTCGCTAAAGTACGCGCGGCGGCAAGAGCCTCCGAAAGTGTACCCCCGACCTGCGCGCGAATTCCCGCGGAACGAAGGGTTTGCGCGTATTCCTCCGCCGAAAGCGCTCGAGGGCTGTCAGGTGTCAGCGTAACGGCATGGGAAGCCACTATGGACAAATCCTTGGCAATGGCGGTGTAATCCTTATCCTTCAGGACACCCGTCAGCAAACAAACCTTTTGATCCTTAAAATAATACCGAATGCTCTCTACCGCGGAGCGAATTCCCTGCGGATTATGAGCGCCGTCAAAAATTGTTAAGGGATCTCTCGAAAGAATCTCAAATCGTCCGTGCCATACGGCGCTCTCCAATCCAAGACGTAAATGCTCCTCCGAAACATCCAAACCGCGTCCGCGAAGAATATCTACCGCACGAATTACCACAGCCGCATTGCGAGGCTGATACATTCCCAATAAACGAATTTTCAAATTGGAGCGATGCTGAAAATCAAAAACCGTTCCGTCAAGATCACCGTGAATATTGGATAATTCATTATAATCCACCGCATAGAAGGAAGACCCTAAATTTTCGGCGGTGTTTTTGATCACTGCCATTGCGGACTCGTCCTGACCGCCGTACAACACAGGACTTTGGTCTTTAATGATCCCCGCTTTCTCAGCGGCGATTTTCTCAACGGTATCTCCAAGGTAAGCGGTATGATCCAAAGCGATTCCCGTGATGACCGAAAGCAAAGGCTCTCGAATAATATTGGTAGAATCCAGACGTCCGCCCATTCCCGCCTCCAGAATCACAACATCGCATCCATTTCGCTTGAAATATTCAAAAGCAATCGCCGTAATCAACTCAAATTCCGTGGGTTTATCCACCATAGAATCTGCCACAGGACGGATATCCGTGGTAAGGCGTGCCAGCTCATCATTGGAAATAGGCTCTCCGTCAATACACATCCGCTCATTAAAAAAACGAATATAGGGAGAAGTATAAAGACCTACCCTCAAGCCAGCACTTCGCAAAATCGAATCTAACATGGAGCAAAATGAGCCTTTACCATTGGTCCCCGCCACATGAATAAATTTTAATTTCCTTTGGGGATCTCCCAATTTTTCGCAAAGCTCCCCGATCCTCTCCAGTCCCGGCTTGCAAAAGCACCAATTTACCGAATGAATGTACGCCAAAGCTTCTTGATAATTCATCTCTTTTGTCCTTTTTTAATTGTATTTTTTAATACAACAGCGTGAATCGCCTTGTTTTTCAAAATATAATAAACGAGAAAGCACTCGGGAATTCCCACGATCACATAGTTCAATGCGCGCCATAGCATCAGCATAACAATGGGAAGATCATAAAGCGCCGCCAAGCCGAAGGTCTTGATCAATACTGACCCAAGAACATGCGCCGCCCCCACAGCCAATACAATGCGGAGAAAATAGGGCATGCCGCCGCTATAAC
>JAZSPS010000012.1:0-27276 GCA_045537595.1 Eubacteriales bacterium | reverse complement strand
TGAATGATGGTTGGTATGCAAAAAAAAGCTACCGCAAGATTACGATAGCTTTTTCTTTTTAGAGTTTGAACGACAATATAATTACTGCATTTATAACAGAAATTGTTGTTGTGTTCGCTTCGCTCTGTTTTGGTGACCCGTACGGGAATCGAACCCATGTTTCCAGCGTGAGAGGCTAGCGTCTTAGCCGCTTGACCAACGGGCCGTCTGCTTGACAGCTTTAATATTATAACACACCTTTTTCAAAAAATCAATAGGTTTTTGAAAAAAAGTTTCCGAAAAATAAAAAATTTTATTTTTCGGAAACCTATAAAGAAAAAATCAAAATTCAGCGGAGATATGAACGGTGTAAAGCGTGGAGAGAGCTTCTTCTGTAAGAGCCTCAAAGTCCAGCTTGTTTTCCTGAATCAAAACCTTTTCCAGCTCAGGCTTGGTTCTGGGGTGCTTGGGAGTGAATACCGTACAGCAATCCTCGTAGGGCTGAATGGAGGTTTCAAAGGTTCCGATCTTTCGCGCGATGGTAACGATCTCTTCTTTGTCCATGCCAATGCAAGGACGAAAAACAGGAAGATTGACTGCCGCGTCGGTTACGCCTAAGGCTTGCATCGTTTGGGAAGCCACTTGACCAAGGCTTTCTCCGGTAATCAAAGCGGAACAGCCCTTTTGACGGGCGACACGTTCGGCGATGGTCATCATGTAGCGGCGAAGCAAAAGGGTAAAGTAATCCTCCTCGCAAGCCTTCACAAGCTCCTCTTGAATATGGGTCAGAGAAACAATGTGAACATAAATATCTCCCGCGTATTCCGAAACGATCTTAGCCAGCTCCAAAACCTTTTCTCGGGCACGCTCACTGGTATAGGGAAAGGATTCAAAGTGAATGGCATCCAAACGAACACCTCTCTTGGCAAGCATGTAACCGGCGACAGGGGAATCGATTCCGCCCGAAAGAAGTAAAAGTCCCTTACCGTTAGAACCTACGGGCATACCGCCGGCACCCTTAAACTGACCTGCGGAAATATAGGCGCCGAACTCTCGGATCTCTACCTTTACGATCACGTCGGGATTGTGAACATCAACACGAATGGAGGGATACGCGTCCAAGATCACACCGCCGATCTCGCGGGAGATCTCCATAGAATCCAAAGCGAAAGCCTTGTCGGAGCGCTTTGCTTCTACCTTAAAGGTGCGCTTATCCGATAAAAATTGAGGAATGTAGTCAGCGGCAGTCCGAGCGATCTGCTCCATGTTTTTTTCACAAACAGCGGCACGGGCAATGGCAACAATACCAAAAACCTTGGAGGCAGCCTCAAACATGCCGTCCAGATCCGCATCCTCATCCATGGGCTCAATATAAATGGTGCTCTGCGCTCGGTAAATATCAAAATTTCCGTAGCAAGCGGCACGCTTTTTCATTTCACGGCAGAGCATGTCTTCAAAATATTTGCGGTTGGCGCCTTTGAGGACGATTTCACCGTATTTACAAAGTAAAATTTCCTTAATCATGCTTCCTCATCTTCCGTTTCGTCAATTTCAAGACCCTCTTCGTCCTCACCGGAAAAATCCGACTCGTCCGAATCGGGAGGGGTGATCAAAGCGGAGGCAAGCTCCAAATGCTCCCGCAGAACAAAAATATCCGTGCCGAAGATTGAGAAGCCGGCAATGACCTTTACCGTTGTTCCGCTGCCACGTTCCTTTAGCAGATAGGGGATCTTGGCATCTTGTAAAATGCTTTCCAGAATCATCAGCTGAACGCGGTCATAGGCAGTAGTCAATAGCTCCAAGGAATCGTCATGATGGCTGACACGGTCTAATCCAAATAAAGAATCCATATTTTTGCTCCTTTGCGTAAATATACGAAAATAGACTAAGGTAAAAAAGAATCAGTTTTTATAGTAATTGGGGAAGAGGACCTCCCAAACCTTCATGCAAGCAAAGGTATCAGCGGTAGAGGTGTGGGCGATACCATCCCATTCGATCCCGAAGCAGCTCATGGCGTCTGTAAGAGAAGCGTGTACTACATCGGGGCGGTTCTCGTGAATGTAGCGAACGAATTCGTTGGCACAACAACGGATTTTCGCTCGGAATTTATCCCGCTCCGAGCCCTCGTCATATATGTATTTAATATGGCTGTAATCGGTAGAAACGCCGTAGGCGATAATGTTTTCGGCATTGTCAAAGATATCACGGATCTTGGGGGTCAGCTCGTCCATTGTGGGAGCGTCGGCTACCATTTCGGGGGTAATTCCGTGAATCTTTTCGGTGTTTTTCCATTTTTTCTTGCGTGTAGGCTTTACCAGCGTGTCCATGATCAAGCTGCCGTTGGCGTCTACAATGGTGACCGAAAGGATTTCGTCGTGATCGTAAAAGCCTGTCAGCTCCAAATCGAAGAAGAGAACCTTAGAGCGATCCATACCATAGGAGGCGGCTCGGTGGGCATCGCCTTCCATACGGCGAAGAGAGAGCTCTTGCTCATAGCAAGCACGGCAAAGCTTCTTTTTGTAGCGGATGTCCTTGCCGCAGCGAACACAGCTTAAGGGGAGACGCTTGGCGGTCCTTTTATCGAAAAAGTATAAAATACTTTTGTCGGTCTTCACAGTGTAGGCAACGGGCTCTTCTACCACCTCATAATGCATGCGGCTAAGTCTTTCCTCGGTATAATAACCGCTGGCGGCGGCGTTTTTGGTGCTCATGCGCTGAATGACAGTACCGCTGGGCAGCGTGAGCGAATCCTTACGCGCGTTGGGAAAATACCAGGTTTCTGGGGGAGCCTCTACCACCTTGGCAGGGTCAAAATAATAGATAATATGCCCATCCGGGGCGGTATCAAAGGCGATCGGCTCTCCGGACGGCATAAGGTGCATTTTGGAGAGCGAATGTCGGGTCAAATATTTTTTTTCAGTAGCTTCTTCCGAGTTGATCTGCTGAATGGTAGCGCCGGAGCGAAGCGTCATTTCATTTTTCAAAGGGAGCCTCCGGAAAAAATAAATTACAAATTCTATTATATCATATATCCACCGTTCTGTCAAGAAAGGAAAGGACAAACTTTCAACAAAACTTTCAACAAACTTTCAACAAACTTTTATAAACTTTTATACTTTTCCGTTTTTATTTGGAAAAAACGGTTTTTATGGGATTGCCTCCTTCGTCGGCAAAGATCCTTCGCTTCGCTCTATACTCCGCTTCGCTGCGTGTTGACACGAATGGAGGCGTGGCGGGAGGATGAACCTATGTACGTCGCGCAAAGTTTATTGCGTAGAACGGACAGGCGTCCTGTCCCTACGAATATGTCAACGCACAAACATCCCCTCCCCCTCATTTTGTAGGGGATGGCGTCCTCGACATCCCGAGAGCAAAGGGCTTTGATAAGACACTATGGCTACGAAAACATATTGCCAAGGGTTACCTTCCATATTGTTAGCTCCGATAACGAAGGAAAGAAAAATCGTACGAACATACCTTCCAAAAGGGATGTCAAAATAACGAAAAGGCACTTGTGGCAATTTTGCCACAAGTGCCTTTTTCGTATAATAACGGGGATAGACAAAGCCTTCCTCCGAGAGGGAGCCTTTGGTTTCCCCTTATCCGATCGTTTGGCTATGAAAGGTATAGAATTTGTTATCGCTACTTAGCATATCGCAGGCTGCTTACCCTTTTATTTTGTTAAATTTGCGATATAACCCCGTAACCGCTCCAAGCCTTTGGGGATTTCGGTCATACAGTCAAGATTTCCCTCAAATTCAATGGAAACATATCCGTCATAGCCTGCCCGGCTTAAAATAGCGAGGCACTGCTCCACAGGAATATTTCCGTCTCCTAAGGCGCAACCCATAAGCTTATTGCATCCGCGGGAGGTGAAATATTTTTTGCCTTCCTCTATGGGGGTTCCGTAAGGGTAGATCACAAAATCCTTGGCGTGAACGTGAATGGCGTAAGGCGCTAAGCGAGATACCGCGTGACAGGAATTTTCGTCCGCGCAGGCAAAGTTTCCTACGTCCACAAGCAGACCGTAATTGTCGTGGTCCACCGCGCAGATCAGCCGCTCTATGCGATCACTGTCCTGTGCCACGATCCCGTGGTTTTCGCTGCAGGTTCGGATTCCCAAGGCTTGCGCATACTCTGTGATCTCTCGCACGTTTTCCGCTATGACGGGAAGCATACGGTCATATCCGATGACACGGTCGCCGATCTTCTCGCTTCGGCAAACATCGTGGCGCATAAGCTTTACGCCCAATGCGTCAGCTACCTTCAACTGATTTTTCAGCCGATTGACCTCGAAAAGGTTTTCCTCCTCTGTGCTTTTATAAAGATTGGCTCCGATGGTATAGGCGACGATCTCAATACCGCAAGCCTCGGCTTCACGGCGCAGCTCCTTCGCGTAAGCAAGCTGCTCCTCCAATGTTGCCTCCTTTACGGGGGAAAGATCGGTAAACTCAATACCGTCAAAGCCCATTTGCGCCGCGGCTCGAATGGTATCCAGCTGTGTCATTTCTCCCGTTGATAGATACTGATTGAATGAGTATGAGCTGACGGATGTTTTCATAGAATGCTCCTTTTTCTGATTTTTTATGATAGTGTGTTTTGATCGTTTTGGGGCTTTAAATGTTTTAATTTGTCTCGATAATCCGCAACAAATGATCCTTAGCCGTTTGGATATCTGCCGCGGGATCGTCGCCTGCCTCACGCTCAATGGTTAAAAATCCGCGGTATCCGATCTCCTCCAGCGCGCGCAGATAAGCGGTAAAGTCTACCTTTCCCTGACCCAAGGGCGTTTCCTGAAAGAGCTTTACGCCAACCAGCTCCTCGGGCTTCGGCAAAACACGATAAATGTATTCAGGCTTGGTTCGGCGGAGCATGATTCCGTCCTTGGCGTGGGTGTGGACGATATAATCCTTCAGGTTATGGACAGCTTCTACAGGATCGTCGCCTACCACCATCACAAGATTGGCGGGGTCAAAATTTACCGCTACGCCGGTGGAGTGAAGTCCGTCCAAAAAGGTTTTCAGTACGGCGGAGGGCTCGGGTCCTGTTTCAATGGCAAAGTGGGAACCGATGCTATCGGCGTAGCGGGATAGCTCAAAGCAGGCTTCCTGCATGATCCGATAGCGCTCCTCCTTGGGATCTTCGGGAACTACACCGATATGTGTGGTGACGATGTCGGTTTCCAGCTCCTTGGCAAGGTCAAGAATCCGTTTGGATTTTTCAATGAGCTGCGGGTTGCGGTCGGGGCGGAAAAATCCCTCGCCCAGATCTCCGCAGAGGGCGGAGAAGCGAAGCCCGTTGGATTTCACAAGATCTAACAGCTCCCGTCTTGCGCTTGGTGTAAGATTTTCGGGCGCGTTTACTCCTTTTGAGCTATACATTTGGATACCGTCGGCACCAAGCCTCGCGGCTTGCTGTATTGCCGTGCGTGTATCGGTGCGAAAGGAGTCGATAATTACTCCGATGGGAAAACGGTACATAACAAAACTACCTTTCTTTAATTTTCTGGTTTTTTATCAGCCTTACGGTTTAATTGTACCCCAAACGCATTCTCTTTGTCAAGACCGCGATTTATCGTGATTTTGGATTTTTTTTAACATCCCTTTGGATTTGCTCTGTTCACACAGGCAACATAAAGGGAATTTTCATGGGAGAATAAACGGAGCTTTATGGAAAGAGATCCAAAATTTATTATTGATATTGCGGTAAAATACGGCTTTTTCGGGGAAAGGAGGAGAAAGAAGCGGAAGGGACAGGAAGAAGCGGAAGCCATTGACTTTTCTGGGGGATTTTGAGGGTTGCATTGTGTGAAGACTCCCTGTATAATAGAGACACCCGAGGGAAAGAATGTATGCTTTTTCCTCGGAGAAAGTAGGAAAAATACAGGAGGTGAAATCTTGAACCAAATCAAAACAACGGGATGGCTTCGCCGTATTTGCGCCGTGATCACGGTGGCGGCGATGGTTGCGATAAGCCTGAGTGTGGGTGTGTCGGCAGCCGGCGGCTACGATTTTCCCGACCATGCCGCGCCGGTCAGAGTGACGTTGGATTCGAAAGAGATCCTTTCGGGCGAGGCGGTGATCATCAATTCGGTTACCTATGTGCCTCTCCGCGCCTTTTCCGATCTGGCGGGGGCTGATTCGGTCTCGTGGAACGCAAAAACCGGAACTGCCACGGTAAAAAAGGGAAGCACGTCGATTTCCGTAACTGACGGAGGATATTACATAGTCGCGTCCGGCAGATATTTTTATACGGTAGAGAAGGTGTTGAATATCAGCAACCGTCTTTTTGTTCCCATTCGCCCTTTGGCAAAGGCATTTTGCATGGAGCTTGAATGGCAGAACGCGGAACGGACGGTGGCGTTGCGTTCCACGGGAAAGACCCTGACGAGCGGCACAGCCTTTTATGATTCCTCGGAGCTGTACTGGCTCTCTCGGATCATCAGTGCCGAGGCGGGAGGAGAAAGCATGTACGGACAGATCGCTGTGGGAAATGTCGTTCTGAACCGAGTGGCGAGCAGGCAATTTCCGAATACCATCTACGGCGTGATTTTTGACCGAAACGGCGGAATTCAGTTTACCCCCGTGGCGCTGGGGACGATCTACAAATCTCCCACCGCGTCTTCGGTGATCGCCGCGAAGATCTGTCTGGAGGGCTACCGTATTTCGGATGAGATTCTGTTCTTTATGAATCCGAGGATCTCGACCAGCAACTGGATATCCAAAAACCGTCCGTTTGCTTTTACCATCGGAAATCATGACTTTTACAAGTAATCCGCGGTTCTTGCGGATCGGTTGATCTCCGATGATGGACAAGTTCTGTTCCAAAGAGCGGAAGGCTCACAATTTTGTGAGTCTTCCGCTCCTTTTCTTTTATGAAAATAACGGCTTGGAATTTGGTTTAATTTAAAGGTAAAATAGTGAGAAATAGTGACAAACAGAGAGAAATAAAGAGAAAGTAATAGAATTTTGTCAAATTTGTCAGCATTTATATTGGTTAACGGTATTGACTTTTTTGGCGGAAAGTGCTATAATAATTTGAATTGATTTTGAAATTTGCTTCATTATGCTTATATATGCTAAACAATTGACTTTTTTGATGGCAGAAATCCGACGGAGCCGTGAAAGAAAGTACAGGCGAGGTGAGGATGCAGGAGGATACCAAAAAGGAGATTACAGAGCGTTTGATTTAAAGAAGTCTATTTATAGAACGGAGGAAAAAGATGGCTGATGTTACAATTATTATTTTAACAAAAAATGAGGAAATCAATTTACCCGATTGTCTTGAATCTGTCAAGGAGTTCGCAAAGCGGGTAGTTATTGTAGATAGCGGTAGCTCCGATAAAACAGAGGAAATTGCCAGAGCGTTCGGCGTAGATTTTTATGTTCATGAATTCGAAAATTATGCCTGTCAATTCAACTGGGGAATAGACAATACGGATATTGACACTAAATGGACCTTTCGATTGGATGCGGACGAAAGGCTAACGCCTGAGCTGTGTGCAGAATTGGAAGCGATTATGGAAGAGCATGATGCTGACGATGTCAACGGTGTAACCATGGAAGCATGGTTATATTTTATGGGCAGAAAGATCAAGCACGGATGTCATAATAAGCGTAAGCTGATGTTGTTCAAGACAGGTATTGGTCGAATTGAAAACAGAAAAATGGATGAGCACACGGTTTTGAGCGAGGGTACCTCGGTTTATGCGAAAAATCGTTTTATTCACTATGACTTTAAAGATATGACTCACTGGATCAATAAGATGAATTGGTACGCGACCCGTGAGATGCAGGACTATTATGATTTTAAGAATGGTCAGGAATATGAGCTGGGTAATGAAAAAGATTCCGTCATCAGCCGAACAAGAAAAAAGAAATTCGGTTTCTATTACAGGTTTCCTATGTTTTTCAGAAGTTGGTTGCTTTTTATGTATAATTACATAATCAAGCTTGGCTTTTTAGACGGAAAGGAAGGCTTTGTTTATCACTATATGTATCATCGGTGGTACAGGACCTTGGTGGATTCTAAAATTTTGGAACAGAAAATCACCAATAGAGAATTTGAAAAAACGGGTGCGTTAAAATAAGCTCTATTAGCGTGTGACCTTGAGGACCTATTGACGTAATTTGAGGTCGTTTATATGAGACAGAATGGAGATTGTTATGCTGCAAGAAATAATATATCGTTTTCCACTGCCTGTTAAGATGTTGATCGCCAAGATAAAAAACGTTTTGAATCGGTCGAAGGTCGAGGCAATCAAGCAGATTGATACTTGTCAGTCTAAGGATTTTGTCGGGCTAAACGATACGAAGTATAAGAAAAACTTGAAACGTTTCTTGTCGACCTTTGCTTTTTCGGGCGAAGAAACCAAAAATTATATAGAGCATTTATATTATGATACGTTGGACTTGATTTACAAGGGAAATTTTTCCATCGAAAATCCAACAATAATTTGTGTGGTAAAAAATGAAGCGGATAAGCTTGTGCATTTTTTTGAGCATTATGCGAAGCTTGGTAGTTTTAACTATGTATTTATTGATAACGGCTCAGATGATGAATCCATTGAAATTATAAAAAAATATGGCGGTACGATATATCTGTGCTTGCATCCGTTTGAAACCTATAGAAAGCTTGCGTGGATCAATAAAGTGTATACCGCCATTCCCAACGGCTCTTGGACGTTGTTGTTGGATGCGGATGAGCTCCTTGTGTACCATGGGTATGAAAATACATCCATGAATGATCTGATCCTTGCTTTGGATAAGAACAAGGTCAATGCTGTTGGAGCAATTATGATTGATATGTTTCCCAATCAGACGACAGCTAAGGAAAATTATTTTGAAAATTATGTATACTTTGAAAACAATTTTCATGAGGAGAAATCCTTTTATTGCAATTCTGTTTACGGCGGAATAAGGGAGAGAGAGTTTAAGTTTCAGAATGGTCGGATTTTTTTGATTAAAAAGCATCCTTTGGTGAAAAAAGATGAAAAGACCATGCTGATACATTGCCATTACATATATCCATATAAAAAGAATTTTGATTCCGGCATCTATTTAGGATTACTGCACTATAAGCTTTTTGATTCCGAATTAAAAAAATATCAAAAAATAGCGGAAGAGGGAAGCTATGGTAACGGAAGTATAGAATACAAAACGTATATTGAAACATTCTCCAAAAAAACATTTGAGGAAATCTTTTCGATTGGGGAACGTACAGAAAAATATGACGGAACAACGTCATTGAAAAAGATTGCGTGCCTTAGGGATGTACAAAAATTAAGGTGATATTTTTGGATGAACACACAGGACAACGGAAAATAGCACAGGACAGGGAGAAGATGACAATGCCAAATGAAATGGTTAGTGTTGTTATAACAACTTACAAAAGAGAAGATGAATTGTTGCGCAGATCTATTGAGAGTGTTCTTAATCAAACTCATCGAAACCTTGAGTTGATCGTTGTGGATGATAACGAGAAAGATGACATTTATCAGCGTAAATCAGAAAAAATTGTTCAAAGCTATAAAGGAATAAAATATATTCAAAATGGTCACAATATGGGAGCGCAATATTCCAGAAATATAGGAATTTTGAATTCCTTGGGTGAATATTTAGCTTTTTTGGATGACGATGACGAATGGGATCCTTTAAAGCTTGAAAAACAATTAGAGAAATTCACAGAGGAATGCGTAGGCTTGGTATACTGTAATGGATATACATCTGTAGACGGTAAGAAAAGCGAATATCGGTACTGGACTACCCAAATTGACCCTTCCTTTTCCGATATGCTTGGCGATGATTTCGTTGGATCTACGTCTCAGGTTTTAATTAAAAAGAAATGCTTCGCTCATGTAGGAATATTTGATAACGATATGCCCGCAAGACAAGATTATGAAATGTGGATTAGAATCAGTCAAAAATATAAATTGGTATGTGTGGAGGACAGGTTGTTTACCCACTATATGCATGAGGGAGAGCAAATATCTAAAAATCCTACCAAGGCATTGACGGGATATACCAATATTTTTAAAAAATACAAGACCAGCTATAGGAAGGAGAGAAAAGCAAAAGCTAAAATTTTAAAAAAAATCGCCAGTAATTTGTTTAAATGCAAGAAGCCTTTGAAAGGCAGCTTTTATTTGTTGCGTTCTTTCCTTGCCTGCCCGAAGGAAACTATAGGATTATTAAAGGGAAAAAAACAACAGAAAATATGAACGAATAACGAAGAAAGATTTTATTGATAGAATAGGCATAAATAATGTGAGTTTATTATGATAAAAATTGAAACGAAAAAAAATCAAAAAATTTGGCCGCTGATATTTTTTTATTTTTTTGCGATAGCGATATTGAATTTGCCCGGACAAGTATATTTTCTCCTTCCCATTGTTACTACTCCGATCCGTATACTGCAGATTCTTTTATTATTTTCATCTGTCGCGATGTTGCTTTTAAAAAACGAGACGCCAAATATCGGATGGTTGCTGGTTGTAATATTTTATGTTTTTACGTATGGAAGTGAATTCCTGCTTCGGACAAGCACGTCGATTCGATTGTCCACGCCTATTACCATTATTGCCTTGTGCACTGTTACGTGTTTAGGGTTGAGAAGACATAGAAGAGCTTTATGTACAGGATACTTTTACTTTTTTCTAATTGTAGCGGTTTTACAGATACTGATTATGCTCTCTCGTCCCGACTTATTAGTGGAAAATGAAGAGTACGGCTTGTTTGAAAACAGAAACTATTTGGTTCGCTTTTTTCTACCGGGAGCGTGCTTTGCCATGATGGCATCCTATGAAAAGCACGGAAGAATGATAGATCTTAGTACAGCGATCTATTTGTTTTTAATTGCCTGTATTGTAGTTATGTGCGGATCTGCGACAGGAACGATAGGACTGTTTACATTTATTTTGTTAGCGTGTTTATTTTCTAAAAAACAACTTCCCAGATTATTGTCAGTGAACAAAGTGTTATTATACACAGTCGCTTTCTTTCTTCTGATATATTTTTTCAATATTCAGGAAAAATTTGAGTTTTTGATTGTTGACATTTTAGAAAAGGATATAACCTTTACGGGAAGAACACGCGTATGGGATAGGGCAATGGAGCTCATTAGGCATAATCCGCTGATTGGTATTGGCGAGTCTCCTGATTTAAGACGCTTTTTAGGCGCTTCTCATGCTCATCAATATTGGCTTCACCTTTTAGTGACAGGTGGTGTTGTAGGTTGCTTTGTTGTCTTTTTACTGTATTTTTTTGCGGGGAAAAATTTGCTTAAGCACCCAAATAGTAAGTTATTTATTATAATTTCTATTGCTTTGATTGGCTTCTTGATTATGGGAATTGATGAATCGCTTATGGGCTCAACAATGCTTTTCCCTTTGTTGGTTGTTGCTTGTGAAAAAAAAGAAACAGTATATACCAATTTGACCTATTCAGATCAGACAAAATAGATGGGATCTTTTCAATGAGAATATTGAGGTGAGCGGAATTTGCAAAATTTCAGACAGAATTTAAAAGGCATTGTTAAAAACGAATATATCTTTTCCATAATCGCTAAATTTTTTGCTATTGCTATTGGCTTGGTACAATCGGCAGTGCTCGCGCGGTATTTGGGAGCTGAACTAAAGGGGATACATACCTATATTTCAAGCATTACCTCTATTGGATCTATTGTAGTTACCTTTGGTATGCATCAGGCTTATCCGTACTTACGAAAAAAATACGGAAAAGAGGAAATTTATCAAGACTATTTTAACTTGATCTATATTCTGTACACCATTTATATGGTGGTTGCGGTTGTTCTTGCTCTTTTTGCCTTTGATACGATTGAGCTACGCGCCGCTACCATATTGATTCCCTTGTTGGGATATTCCAATGTGATGGGATATGTATGCTTGATCGAAACGCCCAATAAGAGAAATGCCTTATGGACCGTGATGAGCTTACTTGAAGTACTGTTTATTATCGGATTGATGCTCGCAACACAGCGAAATATGCTTTGGATGATATCTACGCTGTTGTTTGTTGATCTTCTGCGGTCTGTTGTGTTTACAGTTGCCTTGCGTGTTCCTGTGAGGATTCACAAGGGGTTGTTTAAAATGTGGGCAGAGCTAATGAAAATTGGATTTTTCCCGATGTTGGCTCTTTTAATGACGACCTTGAACTACCGAATTAATGTTTTGATATTGAAATCCTATCCATATATTACTGCCGCGCAAATCGGCATTTATTCTATTGGAATCAGTGTAGCTGATAAAATTGTTTTGATTCCCGATACCTTAAAGGGGATTCTTGCCTCCAAGCTTGCCAAGGGAGCGAAGGATTCCGAGGTGGCAAAAGTATCACGCCTTTGCTTTTGGGCATGCTTGGGTATGTGTATTCTCCTTGTTTTACTTGGAAAGTTTGGTATTTGGCTTCTTTACGGAGCAGAGTACTTGGAATCCTATACCATTATGGCGATCAGCGCGGCAGGTGCGGTGATCATTGGCTACTTTAAGTTGATATCTCAGTATAATATTATAAATAAAAAACAGGTTAATAATGTTATTATGCTGAGTGTGTCTATTGCTATTAATGTATTATTACATTGGTTCTTGGTTCCCAAGTGGGGAATTAATGGCTCCGCCTTCGCTACCTGTGTAGCGCATTTGGTGTGCGGCTTTGTATTTGTTATTTATTTCTCCGGGAAGACCGGAGTAAGGGCAAGGGAAATGATCTTGCTGCAAGCTGAAGATATAAAAATGATCAAAAAATTAATTCGCGGTAAGAAAAAAGCTGACGGAGGGAAAAATGATAATTAGTACATGCGGTTATGGGTATACCGGTGCCAGCGCGGTGCTGGATTTTTTGCGCGGCTATGATTCCGTTCAAATACTGGAATCTGTGGAATTTCAAATGCTTCATCAGGCGGATGGGCTTTCGGATCTGAAATATTATTTGGTGGAAAGCCGCGAGCGGATCGCGTGCAATGCCGCGATCAAGCGTTTTAAGCGGTTGCAGAAAACAGGGGTTTTGGCAGCCCGCTTGAGAAAGCATATGGGAACCCGTTTTGATGAGTTGACTGATGAGTATATTCAAAATATTATTCAGGTGACATGGGTTGGAAGAAGCAATTATGATCCTGAGGATGTCAGCAATCAATCGAAATATAGGATCGTTCGATTTACGCATAGGGCGATGAATTACGCTTGCAGAAGGCTGAAGATTAAACGCCAATTTCCCCGTTACAAGACACGGTATTTTTCTATTATGACGGAAGAGCGGTTTGACGCTCTTACAAAGGAATATATCGAGAAGCTTATGAGTGAGTTGAAAATTGATATGACGAAGGATGTTGCGTTAGACATGCTGTTCTCCGCCACAAATCCAAGAAAGGGAACAGAATTTTTTGACGAGGCGAAAACCATTATTGTTGACCGCGATCCTCGGGATATTTTTATTGTCTCTCAACGCTCCGACGAGCAGTATACCTTTATGCCATGGGATACCAGTGAGAATTTTGTGAACTACTACCGTATCCTCAGAGAAAATACGGTGATGTCCGATAATGTTTTGGTCGTTCGATATGAGGATCTGATCTATGACTACTGGAATACAACCAAAAGGATCATGGATTATTTGGGTTATACCGAGCGACCCAATCATGAATTCAAATATTTTAATCCCGATATTTCCGTTAAGTATACCAACTTGAAGGATAATGAGCGGTATGCTTCGCAGATAGCATACATTGAACAGCAGCTTCCCGATTACTTATATGATTTTAAGCCTTATGTGGCAGTTTCGGAACAAAAGAAGTGATTTTAATTTAAAATATTTTAGGAAAAGGAAGAAAAATGAAAGCATTAATATTGAACTCCGGTCTCGGTCATAGAATGGGTGTGCTTACAAGTGAGCACCCAAAGTGTATGACCGAAATTTCCAATAAAGATACCATCTTGAGCCGTCAGTTAAAGCTGATTGCGGAATCGGGAATCAAAGAGGTCGTAATGACGACCGGTTACTTTGACGAAATTCTCGTAAATTACTGTAATTCCTTGGGATTGCCGCTTCATTATACCTTTGTTAATAACCCGATCTATGATAAAACAAATTATATTTATTCGATTTATTGCGCGAAGGATTTCCTTGCGGACGATGATATTGTTATGATGCACGGGGATCTGGTTTTTGAGTCGAGAGTTTTTGATGAGGTAATTGAAAATGAGACGAGCTGCATGACAGTCAGCTCTACGTTGCCATTGCCGGAAAAGGATTTTAAGGCGGTGGTTCATAATGGAAAAATTGAAAAGGTGGGCATTGAATTCTTTACAGATGCCATGGCGGCACAGCCCTTGTATAAGCTTTGCAAAAAGGATTGGAAGGTTTGGCTGGATGCCATTTGTGAGTTCTGCGAAAGTGATAATCGAAAGTGTTATGCTGAAAACGCGTTTAATGAGGTATCGGATCGGTGCAATGTCTATGTATTGGATGTAAAAAATTCTCTTTGCAGCGAGATCGATACACCCGAGGATTTGGCGGTGGTATCCTCTAAGGTTGCCGAGATTGAAAACCGCACCGTTTACATGTGCTTTTCTACAGATATGATTCACAGCGGTCATATTGCCATTATCAAAAAAGCCGCTAAGCTAGGAAGGCTGGTGATCGGTGTTTTGTCCGATGAGGCGGTGGCGAGCTATAAGAGATTCCCTTTGATGCCTTTGGAGGAAAGAAAATCATTGGTTGAGAATATTAACGGCGTACATAAGGTGATCGAACAAAGGCAGCTCAGTTACGCGGAAAACCTCCATGCTCTGCACCCGGACTTTGTGGTTCACGGCGACGACTGGAGAGAGGGCTTCCAAAAGCCTATTCGCGACGAGGTCGTTTCTATCCTTGCGGAGTATGGCGGACAGCTGGTGGAATTTCCTTATTCCAAGGATCTGAAATACGCTGAGCTGGAAAAGCTTAGCAGAGAGCAGTTGGCAATGCCTGATGTTCGTCGGGGAAGGCTGAAAAAGCTTATTAGCATGAAAGGCACGGTTACCGCAATTGAGGCTCATAGCGGTATCACAGGACTGATTGCGGAAAAAACAACGATTTTGCAGGATGGAAAAACCTATCAGTTTGATGCCATGTGGGTTTCCTCGCTTTGTGATTCTACCGCGAAGGGAAAACCCGATATCGAGTTGGTTGATATGACCTCCCGTTTCCGCACCATTGACGATATTATGGAGGTAACCACCAAGCCCATTATTTTTGACGGTGATACCGGCGGACTTACCGAGCACTTTGTTTATACCGTGAAGAGCTTGGAGCGCATGGGCGTTTCTATGGTAATTATAGAAGACAAAACCGGGTTGAAGAAAAATTCGCTTTTCGGAACCGAGGTAGAGCAGACACAGGATTCTATTGAAAACTTCTGCGCGAAGATCCAAGCCGGTAAGCGCGCGCAAAAAACAAAAGACTTTATGATCTGCGCGAGAATTGAAAGCTTGATCCTGGAACGCGGTATGGAGGATGCACTTGCGCGCGCGTTTGCCTTTTCCGATGCGGGAGCGGATGCGATCATGATTCACAGCCGAAAAAAGGATCCGGCTGAAATCTTTGAATTTGTCGAAAAATTCAGAGCAAAGAATACGGTAACACCGATCGTGGTGGTCCCCACGTCCTTTAATTCCGTTACAGAGGAAGAGTTTAAGGCACGCGGCGTAAATGTTGTGATTTACGCCAATCAGTTAACTCGCAGCGGATTCCCGGCGATGCAGAAGGTGGCTCAGACCATTTTGATGAACCACAGAGCCAAGGAAGCGGACGATATGTGTATGTCCATTAAGGAAATTATCAACTTAATTCCAGAGGAATAATATATGGTTCAATCGATTATTTTCGGTGTTGAGGCTTATAAGGAAATTCAGCGAATTCTTACGGATCTTCATAGCAAGAAGTTTTTGCTCGTACGGGATGCATCCTTTCCCTTTTTGAATATCAAAGATTATTTCTCGACAGTTAACATTCCTTATGCCACATTTGATGAATTTACTCCAAATCCGCTGTATGAGGATGTTTGCAAGGGGGTCGCATTGTTCAATCGGGAACAATGCGATGCCATTGTTGCGGTTGGCGGGGGAAGTACGTTGGATGTGGCAAAATGCATTAAGCTTTACGCAAGGATGGATCCTTGCTGTAACTATTTACGGCAGGAGCTTTTTGACTCCAAAATTCCGCTGATAGCGCTTCCTACCACGGCGGGTACGGGCAGCGAATCTACCAGATACGCGGTGATATATTACGAAGGAAAAAAACAGTCTGTGACCCACGAGAGCATTATACCAAACTACGCGATTCTTGAACACAGTGTCCTAAAGACACTTCCTCTTTATCAAAAAAAATGCACGCTGTTAGACGCGTTATGCCAAGGGATCGAGTCCTGGTGGTCTGTTAACTCTACGCAGGAGAGCAAGCAATATTCAAAAACCGCGATAGAGATGATTCTGCGATATAAGGATCCATATCTAAATGAAAATTCTGATGATGCCGCGGAAAAAATTATGCTTGCGGCAAACTATGCCGGACGAGCCATCAATATTACGCAAACAACGGCGGCACACGCTATGAGTTATAAGATCACATCAATGTATAAGCTTCCTCACGGGCACGCGGTAGCCATTTGCTTACCTGAGGTGTGGCGGTTTATGCTGACACATTATGATCAATGCGCGGATTTCCGCGGAGTTGAATATTTGCGCAGTGTTTTTTCGGAGATCGCTTTGACTTTGGGGTGTAAAACGGCGGAGGAAGCCATTGAAGTGTTTGAGAAAATGCTTGAGGACATGGATATTTTGAACCCAAAAGCCAAAGATCGGATTGGGGAGATAACCTTACTTTCTCAATCGGTCAATCCTGTCCGAATGAAAAATACCCCTGTAATTCCCACAGTGTCTGATGTTTATGAGATATATGAAAGGATTATTCAATAGATGAAACTTGATTTTTTACAGGAATTTGAATTTTTCACCGGTGTGCCGGATTCACAGCTGAAGCCTCTTTGTAACTATTTAATGAACACCTACGGAATTTCCGACAGGCATGTGATTGCCGCCAATGAGGGAAATGCTGTTGCTCTTGCCGCCGGATATCATCTCGCTACAGGGAAGGTTCCTGTGGTCTACATGCAGAACAGCGGGATCGGAAATATTATCAATCCTGTTGCGTCATTGATGAACGATAAGGTTTATGGAATTCCCTGCGTTTTTATTGTCGGCTGGAGAGGAGAGCCCGGAATTCACGATGAGCCGCAGCATATTTATCAGGGAGAGGTCACGGTTAAGCTTCTTGAGGATATGGATATTCGCACCTTTGTTATCGGAAAAGAGACCTCTGAAGGTGAATTGCTTGCTAAAATGAAAGAGTTTAAGCTATTATTGGCAAAAGGAAAGCAGGTAGCGTTTGTTGTTCGCAAAGGAGCATTGGAATATGAAGGAAAGGTAAAGTACTCCAATGACAACTCGATGGTAAGAGAGGACATTATTCGTCATATTGTTAATGTAACCGAAAATGATGCGATCGTTTCCACAACGGGAAAGGCATCCCGTGAGCTGTTTGAAATTCGTGAAGCGAACGGACAATCGCACGGGCATGATTTTCTTACGGTTGGTTCCATGGGGCACAGCTCCTCTATTGCGCTTGGGCTCGCGATGCAGAAGCCTGAGAAGAAAATTTGGATCGTTGATGGAGACGGAGCGGTTCTCATGCACATGGGGGCTATGGCGGTTCTTGGGGCAAACGCGCCGAAAAATGTTGTTCATATTGTGATCAATAACGGCGCGCATGAAACGGTTGGCGGCATGCCTACTGTCGCGGAAAAAATTGATCTTGTAAAAATTGCCGAGGGCTGCGGATATGAGCATGTTGCGTGTGTGGATTCCTTTGAAGCCTTGGATACCGCTCTGATGGAAGCAAAGAAAAGAGATGCTCTTTCTTTGATAGAGGTCAAATGCTCGATCGGGGCAAGGGAGGATTTAGGCAGACCCACGACGACGGCAATGGAAAATAAAATTAATTTTATGGCAAGTCTTTAAATGTTCAAGTGAAAAGAAGAGGTCTTAGAGTATGAAGTGTATAGAACGGTTTACACAAGTTTATCATAAAGCTCCTATAGACATTGCTTTTTGCCCGTACCGAATTTGCCCGATTGGTGCGCATAGCGATCACCAGCTTGGTAAAATAACAGGAATGGCAATCAGCGCGGGGGTAAATATTGCATACGCGCCTAAGCTCAACGGAGTTGTTGAGCTCTCTTCCTTGCAGTTTGAAAAGCGCGCGCAGTGGCACGTATCCAGTGTCCCTGAGGCGAAAGAGGGAGATTGGGCAGATTATTTGCGTGGAGCAACCAAGGCACTTGCGCAGAGATATACACTGAAAATCGGCATATGCGGAATTGTGGAGGGAAGCTTACCGATCGGAGGCTTGTCATCCTCCGCGGCGGTTATTATCGCGTTCTTATCCGCCCTTTGCGAGGTAAACGGTATTCAGCTGACAGCCCATGAGATGATCATGACCGCTTTGGAGGCAGAAAATAAATTTGTCGGCGTAGCTTGCGGCAAGCTGGATCAAAGCTGTGAGGTATATTGCCGCAAGGATCAGCTTTTGTATTTGGATACAAAGGATGACAGCTATGAATTGATCCCTACGAATCCGAAGATGAAGCCGTATAAAATCGCTATTTTCTTCTCGGGAATTGAGCGTACACTGGCGGGATCCGCCTTTAATATGCGTGTGGACGAATGCCGCAGTGCCGCATATGCTCTTAAGGCTTACGCGGGCTTACCTTACGGTAAATTTCAGGAGACCAATCTGCGGGATGTTCCCGTGGAGGTTTACTTACAATATAAGGACAAGCTCCCCGAGAATTGGCGCAGGCGTGCCGAGCACTGGTATACAGAGTTTGAGCGTGTGCGCAAGGGTGCCGAGGCTTGGAGACGGGGCGATATTGACGAATTCGGTAAGCTTTCCTTTGAGAGCGGACGTTCCTCCATCTACAATTGGGAAACAGGGTCCTCGGAACTGAAAAAGCTATATGAGATCATGACCGAAACCGACGGCATTTACGGCGGACGCTTTAGCGGCGCGGGCTTTAAAGGCTGTTGCATGGCATTGATCGATCCTGCCTATGAGGAGAGCATCAAGGAAAAGGTAACACGGGAATATTTAACGGCGTTTCCGCATTTGAACGGAAAATACTCTGTACATATTTGCGAAAGCGCGGATGGGGTGAAGCTATGAAATGTTTAATACTTGCTGCCGGCTATGCGACACGGCTGTATCCTTTGACCGAGAATTTTCCCAAGCCTCTTTTGGAGGTCGGGAACAAGACTATTTTGGACTGGCTGATCGACGATATTGACGGCGCCGGACTTGTGGACGAATATGTTGTGATCTCCAATCACAAATTCGCTCATCATTTTGACGCGTGGGCAAGGACGAAGGCTCAGAAGATTACGGTGGTTGACGACGGAACCGATACCAATGAGACCCGTCTGGGCGCGGTTCGTGATATTCAGTTTGCCATTGACAGACTGGGACTTGACGATGATATGCTTGTGATCGCGGGTGACAATGTACTTGATTTCAGCCTTACCGAATTTATAGCTTACGCAAAGAGAAAAAATCATTCCTGCATTATGCGGTATTACGAGGCGGATGAGAAAAAGCTTCTCAAATGCGGAGTTGTGACGGTTGACGATGCGGATAAGATTTTAAACATGACGGAAAAATCGCCTACGCCCGCCACCCATTGGTGTACGCCTCCTTTCTATTACTACACAAGAGAGGATGCGAAGCTGGTGCGCGCGGGAATCGAGGCAGGCTGCGGAGTGGATGCTCCGGGAAGCTATATTGCGTGGCTTTGCAAGCAAACCGCTGTATTCGCGATGGAAATGCCCGGAAGGCGGTATGATATCGGTAATCTTGAAAGCTATGAAAAGGTAAAAAAGGAGTACAGGGGGATTTCCTGACAAGAACAATATTTATGTGAATAATTGCATAATCGGTTGCCATGGAGAAGCACTCGTAGGGACTGCTCATGCATTTTATATTTTCAAAAATATGTATGGCTTCAATTAGAGATAGGTGGAGTGTTACATATCCTTTGAGTATGTGTATCAATATACGAACAAATGATGAATAAAGGAGCAATTGAAAATGAAAATAGCAGTCGCCGGAACCGGCTATGTCGGTCTTTCTATGGCAGTGCTTTTGGCACAAAACAATGATGTGACCGCCGTTGATATTATCCCCGAAAAGGTTGACCGTATCAACAGCAAAAAGTCTCCGATCGTTGATAAGGAGATAGAGGAATACCTTGCGAGCAAGCCCTTAAAGCTGGTAGCGACCACGGACGGTGCTACGGCATACAAGAACGCGGAGCTGGTAATTATTTCCACCCCGACCAATTACGATCCTAGCAAAAACTATTTTGATACCAGCTCGGTGGAGACGGTGATCAAGCAGGTTATTGAGGTCAACCCCGACGCGGTTATGATCGTGAAATCTACCGTTCCCGTTGGCTTTACCGAAAAGGTGAGAGCGGATTTTTGCTGTGATAATATTTTATTCAGTCCGGAGTTCCTTCGGGAGGGCAGAGCGCTTTATGACAATTTGTATCCCAGCAGAATTATTGTAGGTGTTCCTGTGAAAAACGCCAGACTGCACAAGGCGGCAGAGAAATTTGCCCGGCTTTTGAAGGAGGGCGCGATCAAAAAGGATGTGGAGATTCGCTTTATGAATCCTACGGAGGCGGAGGCTGTTAAGCTGTTTGCCAATACCTACTTGGCTCTTCGTGTCAGCTTTTTTAACGAATTGGATACTTATGCGGCTGTTCGCGGTTTGGATACAAAATCCATTATTGAGGGGGTTGGTTTAGATCCCAGAATCGGTTCTCACTATAACAATCCCTCCTTTGGATACGGCGGATACTGCCTTCCGAAGGATACGAAGCAGCTTCTTGCCAATTACAATGATGTTCCTCAGAATATTATTTCGGCAATTGTGGCGGCAAACAGTACTCGTAAGGAGTTTATCGCCGACCAGATTATCGCGAGAGATCCCAAGGTGGTGGGCGTTTACCGTCTGACCATGAAGGCGGGCTCCGATAACTTCCGTCAAAGCTCGATTCAGGGGGTTATGAAGAGGATCAAGGCAAACGGCATTGAGGTAGTTATTTATGAGCCTACCATGAAGGATGACAGCTTTTATAACAGCCGTGTGATCCGTGATCTGGATGAGTTTAAGAGAATTTCCGACGTGATCTTGGCGAATCGTTATAATGACGAGATTTCCGACGTTTTGGATAAGGTTTACACCAGAGATCTTTATTTCAGAGATTAACAATAGAGTTAAAAAAACAGGGTTGTCCCACAGCAAGAGAGACAACCCTGTTTTTTGTTTAGAATTTTTTACACGAAATTATATTAATCCGCTGATCAGAATAATGAGGATCAGGACAGGAAGAACAAACTGGAAATAGGGACGCAATGCCTTGGGCATTTTCAAGCCTGTACCCTTATTACATTCTTCCAGATAATTGTCGTATCCCCAGCCGAAGCGGGAAATACAGAAGATCAGATATACCAAAGCGCCGATAGGAAGCAACAGATTGGAAACGATAAAGTCCTCGGTGTCAAGAATATCTCTGCCGCCGATCAGGTGAATATTACTCCAAACATTATATCCCAGCACGCAGGGAAGGCTGGCGACAAAAACGAATACGCAATTGATAATAGCGGCCTTCTTTTTCTTCCATCCGAAATTTTCCTCGCACGCGGCAATCAGATTCTGGAAAACCGCAATCACGGTGGAAAAGCTGGCGAAGGTCATAAAGAGGAAGAAGAGAGTGCCCCAAATCCTGCCTGCTGCCATGCCGGTAAAGACGTGGGGCAGTGTAATAAAGATCAGTGAGGGACCCGCATCGGGCTGTACGCCGAAGGAAAAGCACGCGGGGAAAATGATCAAGCCCGACATGACCGCCACAAAGGTATCTAAGACACAGATGCGGAGCGATTCTCCGGTAATGGAGCGCTTGTCAGACATATAGCTTCCAAAGATCTCCATGGAGCCAATTCCCAAGCTCAGGGTAAAGAAGGCTTGATTCATAGCGGCGGTAATGACATTATGCAGTCCCACCTGGGATGCCTTTTCAAAGTTCGGGATCAGGTAAAATTTTAATCCCTCTACGGCGCCGTCTAACGTAACGCTTTTAATGACGAGCACGACGATCAGCGCCAGAAGACCGATCATCATAATTTTTGAGATCCGCTCCAGTCCTTTTTGAAGGCTGAAGCTGCATACGAGAAAGCCAAGTACTACGATAATGCCCATCCACAGGATCATTTCCCAGGGATCGCCGAGCATGCTTGTAAAGACATTTTCTGTTTCTTCGGCTCCCTGTACGCCGGTAAAGCTGCCTGTAGCAAACTTGATAAAATATCCAAACATCCATCCCGCCACCGTGGTATAGTACATCATCAGCAGATAGCAGCCGATGGTACAGACCCATCCGTGGATATGCCATTTCTGATTGGGCTTTTCCAGTGCCTTATAGGCGCCTACCGAGCTTTTTCGCGACGCGCGTCCGATGGACAGCTCCATGGTCAGCACGGGGACGCCCATGATCAGCAAAAACAGAAGATAAAAGAGAACAAAAATTCCTCCTCCGTTGGCACCTGCCACATAAGGAAATTTCCACACATTTCCGATTCCAATGGCACATCCCGCGCTGACAAGGATAAAGCCAAGGTTGGATTTAAAGCCTTCACGATTACTCATTGTTAAGGTTCCTTTTCAAAAAGTTAATAGAGTCTCAATTAAAATACTTTACATATTGTAGCATAGATTGACGAAAAAGTCAATAAAAAGTTAAACAGAGAGAGCTTGATATATAGAAAAGCGTAAATACGAGGGAAATAGGAAATTATTGACATATAAGTTTTGATATGATATAATGAGGTTGAGAGCAAATAATATTCATTTGCTTCAAAAATAACAAAAGAAAGGAAAAAGTCAAAAAATATAAAAAATCAGCGTCGGTAATTAAGACAAGATATGAATGTTCAGAAGGAAATACAATGTTCTATGCGGGAAGCTACGGTTATTATAAAGATGGTACGTTTCATTGGCACAGTACGAATTAGGAGGGAACAATGAAAATATTGAAGTATTATTTAGCACTGCTTGTTATTCCTTTTCCCATGCTTTTATCCGTTGAATATATTCAAGTATATAGAGAATCTCTTGGCTTTAAAGGGGAACTGTCCTCTGCTTTGGCTGACATTAATTTAGTTATTGGGGGATTGGCATTTGTCATGATTGCCGTGTTATCCTGTTTCTATGCCAGAGCTGTGGCTAAGGAAAGACGAAGAAACAATAAGGCGTTTCGTCATTCATTCTGTTGGCTGATATTTTGGTGTGCGATGACGGTAGGGATGCTTTTATTTACGGCATATTTGCGCGGAATAATTTATCCTTCTTTTGATGTGGATGGGTGGCTCTTAATAATATGTTTACCGATCCTTGTAGCGGTGGTTCATTTGATGTTAGGCTTTTACCTGTATGCTCGATGGGTGCCGAGTAAGAGATGTCAAAAAGAAGTGCCCGAGGATCATGCGGAAGAGAAAGAAGATACCGTTTGATTTAACGCTTATGGTGGAAAATGAGAGAAGGAGGGGAGACAATTTCAGTCGGACGCTTTGGGAATATGTCCAGTTCTTCAAATGACTATGAGTTTGAAGGAATATGGTATAATTTGGAATCAAAACTCTATCATAGTGAGAATACAGAAGATGAAAGATTTCATTTTCAGTATTCAATTTCAACATTAATTTCCATAGACAAATTTAAGGAAATATCAGAATATACTCGAAGAAGTAATTTTGGATATAAAGCAACAGAAAATAATTGTGTACACTTTGCTGTTATAGTTTGGAATATGGATAAAAACTCCCAACAGATTAATTCACAAATTCTAAATCGGCTAGCTATGCCAAATGAATTAATAAATGAATTAACCAGTGAAGAAAATAATTTTAAAGAAATTAAACGTGATACAATGTTTCTGAATGAGAATGTTTGTTATTATAAAGATGGTGAATTAAATTTCCGTGCAAAATAACATATTAAGGAGAAGGTAAAACATCATGAAAAAACAATCACGGCTTCGGCTTTTGCGAATTTTATCGGTGGCACTTCTGCTTTTAGGGGCGGTTACATCCTGTTCTTTTGTATTTCTTTTTGAATCAAACGTAAAACTGGATAATTTGATGTGGTTTATTGACACGGTCTGGTTGGTGCCTGTAATTTTGTTTTTCTACAATATGATCTTATTTACAGAGGAGCTTTCTTTCAAACGAAAGGCGATCTACGAAATTTTATTTTGGCTGGAAACAGTTATTACCGTTTTGTTGGTTGGCGCTTTGTTGATTTTTTTGGATGAAAAATATGCTCTGTTCCAAGAAATTGGGAGTGGTTACTTCACTTGGCAAAAAGCAGTATATGGTAGAATAGAAGTAGAGGATTTTATCCTGATCCTTGCGGGCTATCTTGCGCTTTTGGGTGTATCCTTGCTTCTGTCTCTTCTTTATCGCTTATTCAAAAAAAGAGGAGTCTTTGAGTTTCGAGCTCGAAAATGGGGAAAGGAAAAAATTCAAAAAATTTGCTTTGTTCTGTTGATTGTGGCATACGCGATTGTTTTCGTCTTTGTTTCGTTGCAAATAAAAGATGTTGGAGTGCTGGCAAGCGTATTTCCATTGGCATGGGCAGATCTGATTTTCGTTATCTCGATTTTGACAGCCGTTATTTTATTTGTGTATAATCAGGTTCTATACGGACAATCGGTTTGGCGATGTATTGTAATGAATGTTATTTTTATTATGCTTATGTACATTGCCGCGCTGGTTACTATATATTTCTATTACGCGAGTGTCATCGCTTACAAACCGCGTCCTATTACTTATTTAATGGACGGCAACGATGTGGTTTGGTATTTCTTTATGGTTTTCTGGATACCCATAAATTACGGGCTTTCTATCGTTTTATCGCTTCTTACGTCGGCGGTTCGAAAATTGATTGCAACCATTCGGAAAAAACGTGAGGCGAGATCTGTTTCGTGTAACGAATAAGGGGTATGTCAAAGCCTGTCAGACTTTAAGAAATAAGGAGGAAGATTTATGAGCAATACGGAAAAAATATCAAAGCTGACAAAGCTTTCAAACAAAAAAATTTCGATCTATTATCTGCTGCTCATCATGATCCCGATTTCTTGGGGATTTTTGCAGGGGCTTGCGGTGCCAAAATATTCGCTGTGGACCATGGCGGTTTTTGATGTCAGACTCATTCATATTTATAATCTTATTGGGCGTTGGTGGTATATATTTATTCTTGGAATATCCTTTTTATATGCAAAGGAGGCTGTCCTTCAAAAGCGGGATGAGAATAACCCTCGCCGACTTCCGTGGCTGTGGCTTCTTGTTTGGTATCTTGCCGCCGTAGGAGTAGCCGGGGTGGGAGAGCTTTTGCTTGAAAAGCTTTATTCTCCGAAGATTTCACTTTTTCCTTTGTTTTATGTCTTTTTAATCACGGAGCTGATTGCTTTGATCCTGGGTACGCTATGTGTAAAATGGAATTTCAGCGAAAAGGCGGCTCGTTGCTATCTGTTGCTTGTTACAATTCCATGCCCTGTGACACTGCTTCATCCCACCGTTCTTGAGTCTTATAGAGGAGTTCGGTTTCAGTACAGACAGTTTATATCAGCCTCCTGCTTTATTATAGCGCTATTGGCACATGTATTTATCATTTTGTTATCCTGTCTGTATGTAAGAGAAGTTGCTCTTCAAAAACGGCAGGGAAATCGGCTGTATCGCTTCCCATGGCTGTGGCTTCTTATTTGGTATCTTGCGGTAATGGGCTTGGAGACGGTGATAGGCTGCTTTGGATATATGATTTATTCGGGTACGTCTCCTGAGTGGTTTTTGATCTATGTGGTATTTATGATCCTATTGATCCCGCCAATGCTGATTTGCTATTTATTGGCACGTTGGATCCCCGACCGAAAGAAAAGAGCGGGGAATAGGGCGGAAGCCTCGGAGGAAATTTGAGGGAAGGCGTGATTTTTGGCAGCTCTCAAAAGGCTTTCGGATAAATTCTCGATTGATTTTTCTCTATAATATTGACTTTTTTTAAAACTTACAGTATAATAATTACAATAATTTTTGATATTTGAAAGGGCAGAAAAGAACAATGGGAAATTGGTTGGATTTGAAGGACAAGGTGGTTATTGTTACGGGCGGTGCCAGCGGCATCGGCTATGCTGTTGTGGAGGAGTTCCTGCGTGACGGCGCGAAGGTCGTGGTTTGCGATATCAGCGCTTCCGCGCCCGAATTCGCGGACGCTACCGCAGATAACATGCTCTATGTTAAGACCGATGTTACCTCTTACGCGGAGGTCTCCGCAATGATGGAAAAGGCTGTGGCTGCCTTTGGAACCGTAGATGTGCTTGTGAACAACGCGGGAATCAACATTCCCAGATTGTTGGTGGACGAGGCAGGCAAGTATGAGCTGGATGAGGCGGTTTGGGATAAGGTGATGAATGTCAACCTTAAGGGACTTTTCTTCTGCTCTCAGGAGGCGGTACGCGTTATGAAGGCAAAGAAGAGCGGTGTTGTGATCAACATGTCTTCCGAATGCGGACTGGAGGGCTCTGAGGGACAGAGTGTTTACGCCGCGTCTAAGGCAGCGGTAAACGCCCTGACACGTTCTTGGTCCAAGGAGCTTGGAAAATTTGGCATCCGTGTGGTTGGTATCGCTCCCGGAATTCTGGAGGCTACGGGCTTGCGGACCGAGTCCTATGAGACCGCTTTGGCGTATACCAGAAGCATTACCGTAGAGCAGCTGCGCGCCGGCTACAGCAAAACGGGAACTACGCCTCTCGGACGTTCCGGTAAGCTTTCTGAGGTAGCTTCCGCTGTCGCCTTTATGGCAAGCGAGAAGGCATCCTACATTACCGGAGTCACGCTGAACGTTGCCGGCGGTAAGACCCGAGGCTGAGACGATTTGCTTTAAGAGAAAACATAGAAATACAGAAGGAGCATGCCGTAAAAATCGGCATGCTCCTTCTTGGCGATGGATATTTAATTGTCGTCATCCAGCTTGAGGACTGCCATAAATGCCTCGAAGGGTACGGATACGGAGCCAAGCTGGCGCATCTTCTTTTTACCCTCTTAAGTCGGAGGCCAAGCGGTCTTAGGAAGACAACTCTGCC
>JAZSPS010000062.1:0-8400 GCA_045537595.1 Eubacteriales bacterium | reverse complement strand
GGCGCGGTTTATACCGACAACCCCCTTCTTGCTAAGATCGTTCGCTCTATTCGTGACTGGGGTAGAGACTGTGTATGTCCAGCAGGCGTTGATAACTTCTGTAACCATCGCTTTGACCGTCAGTACGGTGAGCTGCCCTTCGGATATGACCACAAATATGTATATTCTCATTTCGGATATAACCTGAAGGCAACCGACATGCAGGCGGCTGTTGGCTGCGCTCAGCTGAAAAAGTTCCCCTCCTTTGTGGAACGTCGCCGTCACAACTTCGCTTATCTGAAAAACGCCCTCGCGTCTGTTTCCGATAAGCTGATCCTTCCCGAGGCGTGCGAAAGCTCTAACCCCTCTTGGTTCGGCTTTTTGCTGACCTGCCGCGAGGGAGTTGACCGTGAAAAGGTGGTAAGCTATATTGAGGGACACGGTGTTCAGACCAGAATGTTGTTCGCGGGAAACCTTACAAAGCACCCCTGCTTTGATGAGATGCGAAAGACCGGTAAGGGCTACCGTATCGTGGGTGACCTAAAGGTAACCGACCGAATCATGACCGATACCTTCTGGGTAGGTGTATACCCCGGAATGACCGATGAGATGCTGGATTATATGGCAAAAACCATTACCGAAGCGGTCAATCAGTAAAATCGGGAAAAAAGGGACAACAATAAAATATTATAAAATGGCGGGCTTTCGGGTTCGCCATTTGTAAAATAAAAAACAATTTAAAGGAAGAAGATTATTATGAAAATACGTCTTGCTGATTATGTTGCGGATTTTCTTGTAAATCATGGAATTACCGATTGCTTTACCGTAACCGGCGGAGGCGCCATGCACCTCAACGACGCGCTTGGTCATAAGGAAGGCTTGAACTGCCTGTACAATCATCACGAGCAGGCATGCGCTATTGCCGCGGAGGCATATGCGCGGATCCATAATAAGATCGCCGCGGTGTGTGTCACCACAGGCCCCGGCGGAACCAATGCCATTACGGGTGTTGTGGGTGGATGGCTGGATTCCATCCCCATGCTGATCCTTTCGGGACAGGTGCGCTATGACACCACCGCCCGAGGAATGGGGGTCGGCGTGCGCGCGGGAGGAGATCAGGAATTTGACATTACCAAATCCATCGCCTGCATGACAAAATACTGTGAAATGATCGAGGATCCCAAGCGGATTCGTTACGCGCTGGAAAAGGCACTGCATCTGGCTGCCACAGGCCGTCCGGGTCCGTGCTGGCTGGATATTCCCCTGAACTTCCAGGGCTGTACCATTGAGACCGATGAGCTTGTGGGATATGATCCCGCCGAGAACGCTCCCGAGGCGCCCGCGCCCAAGGAGGCGGTGATCGAGGAGGTCATCCGACGCCTGAGACAGGCGAAACGCCCTGTATTCTATGCGGGAAACGGAATTCGCTTGGCGGGAGCCTTTTCGATTTTCAAAAAGATCGTTCCCATGCTGAACATTCCCGTGGTTACCGGCTGGGATAATATTGATATGATGGCGGATGAGGATCCGCTGTATGTGGGACGCGGCGGTATCATGGGGGACCGTGCCGGAAACTTCGCCGCGCAAAATGCCGATGTCATCCTTGCGGTTGGTAACCGACTGTCCATCCGACAGGTAGGCTACAGCTGGAAGACATGGGCAAGAGAAGCCTTTGTTATGATGGTAGACGTAGACGGGGAGGAGCTGAAAAAGCCCACATTGCATGTGGAGCTGCCCATTCACGCGGATGCCAAGGAGTTTTTGTCCGCGCTGGAGGCAAAGCTTCCCAAGTCGGGCGTGCTGTGCGAGGAAAACGGTTGGCAGCAGACCTGTCGGGATTGGAAAAGAGATTACCCTGTGGTCCTTCCCAAGCACAAGGAGGCGGAGGGCTTGACAAACCCCTACGCGTTTATTCACGCGCTGTCTTCCCGTTTGCCTGAGGGCTATACCACCGTGGTGGGCAACGGAACCGCTTGCGTGGTGGGAAGCCACGGTTACGTGATCAAAGAAGGTCAGCGGTTTATCATCAACTCAGCGATTGCCTCTATGGGATACGACCTTCCCGCCGCCATCGGTGTATGCGTGGCGCTGGATAAGCAGGAGATCGTTTGTATTTCGGGTGACGGAAGTATTCAGATGAATCTGCAGGAGCTGCAGACCATCCTGACCAATCGGCTGCCCATTAAGATCTTTGTGATCAATAACGACGGATACCATTCGATTCGCCAGACCCAAACCAATATTTTCGGACACCACACCAAGGTGGGAATCGGACCTGAAAGCGGAGACCTGTCCTTCCCTTCCTTGGAAAAGCTGGCGTGGGCATACGGATATCCTTACCGCGCGTGCCGTACCAACAGCGAGATCGAGGATACGCTCAATACAGCGTTTGAGACCGAGGGAGCCTTCCTTGCCGAGATCTTTGTGGATCCTACCCAGTTCTTCGAGCCAAAGAGCGCTACCAAAAAGCTTCCCGACGGAAGCCTGTTCAGTCCTCCCTTGGAGGATCTGGCACCCTTCCTTGACCGTGAGGAGCTGAAGGGAATCATGAAGATCCCCATGATCGAGGAATAAGCGCGGCTTTGAGCACGCTCGGAATTACAATAAATAAAGGTTGCTTTTGCAATTTTATTGTAAAACAAAGTGTGGTATAATGAAGCGAAACAAATTAGGATGCGGATATTAGACGCGGAAAGGAAAAAAGAAAATGGAACTGTTACATTGTATTCAGCAATATAAGATCGTTCCCGTTGTGGTGTTGAAGGAGCTGGAGCAGACCGAGCCTACCTTGAAGGCTCTGTGTGATGGGGGACTTCCCATTGCCGAGATCACCTTCCGTTCCGCTTGCGCTGCCGATGCCATTCGCTTGGGATGTGAAAAATTTCCCCAAATGCTGATCGGAGCGGGAACGGTTATCAATGGAGAGCAGGCAAATCAAGCCATCGACTGCGGAGCGAAGTTTATTGTGGGGCCCGGATTTTCCCCCGAGGTTGCCAAGGTTTGCCGTGACCGTGAGATCCTTTATCTCCCCGGATGCGTAACCCCCACCGAGATCATCGCGGCGATCTCTTACGGCGTAAAGATCGTAAAATTCTTCCCCTGCTCCAATTTCGGAGGCTTGGGAACCATCAAAGCGCTCAGCGCGGCGTTTCCCACCATGCGTTTTCTGCCTACGGGCGGTATTTCCGAGGACAATGTACTGGAATATCTCGCCTTTGATAAGATCATTGCCTGCGGCGGAAGCTGGATGATGAAGGGAACTCCCGAGGAGATCCGTGAAAAGACCGCGCGGGCTATGGCAAAGGTCAACGGATAACCGCCGACCGTAACAAAACAAACAGCAGCAACAAATAGATAAGAGAGGTAACAGAATCATATGAAAACAGTATGCTTTGGTGAAATAATGCTTCGCTTGGCTCCCGAGGGATATCATCGGTTTGTGCAGGCAGCTTCCTTTGGTGCTACCTATGGCGGAGGAGAGGCAAATGTTTCGGTTTCCCTTGCCAATTTCGGAACCGACGCGAAATTTGTAACAAAGCTGCCGAAAAACGAGATCGGTCAAGCAGCCATCAACTCCTTGCGCATGTACGGCGTGGATACCTCCGATATTGTCAGAGGCGGACCCAGAGTGGGAATTTACTTCCTTGAAAAGGGTGCGTCTCAGCGCCCCTCCAAGGTGGTTTATGATCGCGCGGGCTCATCCATCGCTTTAGCGGAGACCGAGGATTTTGATTGGGAAAAGATTTTAGAGGGAGCTACATGGTTCCACTTTACGGGAATCACGCCCGCCTTGGGCGATCAGGTTGCCGAGATCACGCTGGAGGCGGTTAAGACGGCGAAAAAGCTGGGCTTGACGGTTTCCTGTGACCTGAACTACCGCAAGAATTTGTGGTCGAAGGAAAAAGCGGGAGAGACCATGGCAAGGCTGATGCCCTATGTAGACGTGTGCATTGCCAATGAAGAGGACGCGGGAGACGTGTTTGGAATTCATGCGGATGCTACCGATATTACGGGAGGAAAGCTTTCCAGAGAGGGATATATCAGTGTGGCGAGAAAGCTGACCGAGAGATTTGGATTTTCAAAGGTTGCCATTACATTGCGTGAGAGTATTTCCGCGTCGGATAATAACTGGGCGGCAATGCTGTACACAGAGGGAGAGGCGCTGTTTTCCAAGAAATATCCGATACATATCGTTGACCGTGTAGGCGGCGGCGATAGCTTTGGCGCCGGCTTGATCTACGGAACTCAGATGGGCATGTCCGCGCAGGACACCTTGGAGTTTGCCGTAGCGGCAAGCTGCTTGAAGCATACCATTGAGGGAGACGTAAATCTGGTTTCCGTGGATGAGGTAAAGAAGCTGGCAGGCGGAGACGGAAGCGGAAGAGTTCAAAGATAATCGAGAGATCATAAAAAGCATCGCGGCTGTGAGAAAATTCACAGCCGCGATATTCGTCAACTTCTTTGGCTTGCATTTTTTACAGGGAACGTAATTGTTCAGGAGAATCGAGTCTCGGCTGTCATCGCAATAGACCTTGTTCTTTTGGCTCATTTGAGAAATCGTGTAACAATCCTTGTAATGAAATTTATTCGTGTTCTTGTTAAGGATATAAATACATTCCTCATAGGAAACGTCATCAAATTGTTCCTCGTAGGGCACCGGTATGACAAGCAGGCTCTGCTCCTCGTGGCATCGATTGGCGCAAGCTGTAAAGACAATAAAAGGAAAGGAAATGACCAAGGCTTAAGATAAAAACAACGATAGCTTCTTGATCTCTCCCTCGGCAGGCAGTGCCTGCTCCCCAAAGTCGGCAGAGTGCGGCGATATGCCAAACCTCCTACCCCGAGGGCATCGTTTAGATTTATTTTTATTCTTTCCCTCGGCAGGCAGTGCCTGCTTCCCAAAGTCGGCAGAGTGCGGCGATATGCCAACCTTCATACCTTGATGGCGAGATTTGGACTTACCTCCGAAACCGCCGCTATGTTTTATGTACATGCAGCAACTTCCCTTCGAAAAAAAGTGCGGCTACCGAAGTAAGCCGCACAAAAAACGCAAACTCCGATAGTCGCCAAACTAACTTTACGTGAAATGGGTGTAACCACAATTACATAAATGGAATTCGCATTTTTATCAAATTCAATAATGTAATTGTGGTCAAATTGAGTATAATTATCCCTATAAAGAAACAATACACCCTTGTTCCACGAATATTAAGTTAGTTTGGCAATATTATTTTACTATAATTTTTTTAAAAAGTCAATAGAATAAATTAAATTCATCGTAATAAAATAGCACAGAGCTTTTCTTTCTCTGTGCTATTCGTATCGTTCTGTTTTTGTTCTCGCAGGAATTCAAATCCATTCAGTATCGGAAAATACCCATTTTTCATCTTCAAAATCGAACAAAAAATTTCGCCCTTAAAAAGCAAAAATCCCTTGATTTTTCAAGGGATTTGCGGGCGATATTTTTTGTCGCCCTTTTTTGGCCTGCCCGAAAGGATTTGAACCTTCGACCTTCAGAGTCGGAGTCTGACGCGCTATCCAGCTGTGCCACGGGCAGAGATGAAACAAGTCCAAGGGAAAATGGACCCGACTGGTATATTATAGCATACTTTTTGAAAGAATTCAACCGCAATTTTTATTTTTTCAAAAAAATTTAGAATTATACATAAAACGGAAGCCAACGGGAAGAATAGAAGAAGAGAGGGAGAGAGGGAGAAAAAAGGTAAAAAAGAAAAAATTGCAAAAATTTCATAAAAGCACTTGACAAAAGAAAATTTATCTGTTATAATAACTTGGTCAATGGGGCATCGCCAAGCGGTAAGGCAACGGACTCTGACTCCGTCATTACCTAGGTTCGAATCCTAGTGCCCCAGCCAACGCCAAGGACACCTTCGGGTGTCCTTTTTGCGTTGGCTGGGGCACTCGTCGCTTCGAATCTCGCTCTGCGAGCGAAGCGACGCAGAATTAGGTTCGCATTCGCCAATCGGAGATCGACAAGCTCGCTTGTCAGGCGGAGAGTGTGCGAATCACGGAGCGAAGCGGAGTTACCCTAGTGCCAAATAAGCAAAACAGGGAGGCTGACAACCTCCCTGTCTATTCTTCAAACAGTTTTTCTATTGGTACGTTAAGGATTTTAGCAATAACATATATTTCTTTGTCAGTTGCACTACGCACCTGTCCCTCAAGCTTTGAATAGCTCGTGGGATTTATGTCACAACCCAAGACTTGCATTTTTGCAATAAAATCCTTCTGCTTTATCCCTTTTTCTTTTCTCAGACACTCAATATTTTTACCGACCATGTTGGCTTTTCCATATTCTTGCTTTCGAATTTTCATAAAACCTTGCCCTTTTAGTTCTTTTTTAGAATTATATCCCGAAAAAGTCTTGACAAAATTCCATAACGGAATTATAATATAAATAATTCCAAATTAGAATAAAAACAAAAGAAAGGACAGTATTTATGAAACAATATAAGGTTTTAACGCAAAAGGATAAGTGGTTTTCTGGGAAATTTGATCCCGCAAAGTTGGAAGCGGCATTAAATGCATACGCAGAACAAGGTTGGAGGTTAGTAAGTTGTGCGACGGCTGATGTGCCGGGGTTTGGCACAAATAGACAAGAATTTATTGCAGTATTGGAACGTGAATAATAATGACTTTTATTACTTTATACGAAGATATAATTTTTATTGAAGGGGATTATCCGTGTGCTGAATTGTTTGGCAAAATTAAAGTTGACTTGGGTAATAAATTTGGAGCACAACTCAAATCCCTTAGAGATGTAAAAAAAGGACTTGCAAATCAAGCGAAATTCAAAAAATGCAATGCAGTGATAAATTTTACTTATGGACAAAAAAGCAGATGGTTAGCAATAGATGACGTTTCTTTTTGGGGAAAAGGAGAAGCAGCAAAGCTTCCACAAGATATTTACGAAAAACTCAAAGAAGAAACAGTTACGTAAAAGAGGATTATGCATTTGCACATATCCGTATTGGAGATGCATATGAAGATATTGCCGTGTTGCTCTTAAAGCAGGGCAGAATTTTTGAGGGACTCGAAAATCTTGAAAAATGCGTTGACCATTGTGTTGCGTTCGATACTTTGTCCGACAGTGTGAAGTTTGAATCTTTGCTGGTAAACGCTTTGGAATATAAAAAAGAGCAGACCTCCAAGCCTACGCAAAACAATAGTTTCCGAAATGTACTCAACAGCATCCCGCGTGATTTGAAAGATGAAAATGGAATTTATCATCAATGTGAGCAAAATGATAAATTTAAACAAATCATAAAAAGACTTGAAGCAACGGCAAATTGACCGAAAGACATATGTCATTTGAAATAGTTATCAAACAAAAAACGTTATAGAAATAATATCGAAATTGAGACTAACTGAGACTAACGGAGACTGTTTGAGACTATGTTATGTGTTATAATAAACATGGGCAAAAAAGGAATAAAAGAATAATATTCCGCCATAATATTATATGGAGCTTTGCTCTACGGACAGATCTTTATTAAAATAAAGACTGCGAGGGGTTTTATTTATAAAGCCCCTCATCTTTGTTAATTTTAGAAATTTTCAAAATCTTATTGACAAAATTAACAAATTGTGATAAAATGTGCATACGGAAAGAACCTTGGGTGACTGAGGTCTGCAGGGAGTTCCATTTATGGAGCTCCCTAAAACTTTTATTGGGCGGTTTTATGAAGGAGTTTTTTACATACGAACAACAAATACAAAAGTTAAAAGAAAAAGGGCTTATTATAACAGATGAATCGTCCGCAATTGACTTTTTGAAATTAGAGGGTTATTATAACGTAATCAATGGATATTCCCCAAATTTCAAAATGAACGGAGTTTTTTATAAAGGAACTACATTTGAGGAGATTTGTAATCTCTATGCTTTTGATAAGGAATTAAGGAGCATTATTTACAAGCATACCTCTTCAATTGAATCACATATAAAGGCTTTAATTGCGCACGAATTCAGCAGAGTTCACGGTGTAGACGAAAAAGAGTATTTGACACCTGCTTCCTTTACCCCGAACAGTAGCGCAGAAGCCGCCGTTGCACGTTTGATAGATGAGTGCAATGCTACTATTACTGATGCACTAAATCATAACTCAAACAAGTATAGGGAATATATAGCTCACAATCATAAAACACACGGACATGTTCCTATGTGGGTGTTGATTAGAGCATTGTCTTTTGGAACAATTTCGATATTCTATAAAAATATGATTGAAGAAGAGAAGGAATTAATAGCTAATAACTATAATCTTTCCGCAGCTCAATTAGCTAATATGCTCGAGGTTGTGGTGTCATACCGAAATATTGTGGCGCACGGCGAAAGAACCTTTTGTGCGAGATTGCCCAAGACAAGATTGAAGTCGGAGGCCAAGCGGTCTTAGGAAGACAACT